>JAPOQA010000013.1 GCA_026710945.1 Chloroflexota bacterium | reverse complement strand
GCCCTTTACGCTGGGCAGTGTCAAGATGTATCAGGGCAGAATCGGTGTGCATATGTAGAGATTTCAGGAGATCCACCCTCACCCTAACCCTCTCCCGTCGAGGGAGAGGGAACTATTTCGCTACCGCTTGAGTTGCGCAAAGGTCTCCGCGTCGAGGGAGAGGGAACATCCGCGCTGTGGCGAGGATTATGCAAGGGTCTCCAAATGAAGAGACAAGCCGACACGTTGTGCGCGTGCTAAGAGAGTTAGCAAGAAGGTCTCAGGTGAATACGAAAACACAATCAAAAGAGTTTGCAGCAACACCGCCGCTCGTCAATATCGTTGGCGAGAAGGTTGCATTGGGCCCGCAGGGCAAAGATCTGAGCCCGCTCTTCGCGCGCTGGTATAACGACTTTCGCACCCTGAGCAGGCTGGGAGATCCAGTCCAACCGTGGACCGCAGATCAGGAAGCGCAGCGGAATGAGCGTTTGACCGCGCCCAATGAGGCGGAGTTAGACTTTGCGATATATGAGCGGTCCAGCGGACGACCCATCGGCGTTACCGGTATCGGCGTCGACTATCGCAACGGCACTGCCGAATTCGGCATCATCATTGGCGAGCCGGACGCCCGCGGCAAGGGCTATGGCACGGAGACGGCGCAACTGATGCTCGATTATGCGTTCACGGCACTCGGCTTACATAGCGTGAAGCTCACCGTCCACGCTTACAACGTGGCCGGTATCCGTGCCTACACGAAAGCCGGCTTCAAGCAGTATGGGCGCCGCCGCGAGAAGATCCTCATGGGCGGCAGGCGCTGGGACGAGATTCACATGGAGTGCCTGTCAACAGAATGGGGGCCAAGCCCCGTGCTGGCCGAGGTCTTGCAGCCGGACGAACCGCGCCCGAGACCCTAGTAGTGGTTTCCGTTCGCCCCCGTATCGTGTCGATACGCTGTATCGAGTACGGGGCAGGCTCTGAGCTTGTCGAAGGGCCGAAGGGCAATTCGCCAAAAAAGTTAAGCGCCCCGCGCACTCACAGCCGTTCACGCGTATATCCTTCGGCAAGCTCAGTTCGAACGAGGTGGTCGGAGGAGCCTGGCGCGTGCACTGAAACCAGACTGGAAATGCAGCTAACTGGGACTCAAATGAAAACGAAGCCACAGTTACAGCCACCGGAAGCAACGCCGGTCTTGAACATGGTGGGTGAGAAGGTCGCGCTGGGACCATTGCGCAAGGACCTGGTGCCAACCTACACCCGGTGGTACAACAACTTCTACACACTGCGCACGCTCGGCGCGACGCCGCTGCCGCTAACCTTGGAGCAGGATGAACGGCAGCATGAACGCCTGATAGCGAATGCCAAAACCGACATCTCGTTCACGATTTACGAGCGATGCGGCTCCCGTCCCATCGGCAATGCGGGTCTCCTCGATGTTGACTATCGCAACCGCACGGCTGAGCTCGCCCTCGCCATTGCTGAACCGGACGCGCGCGGCAAGGGCTATGGCACGGAAGCAACGCAACTCGTGGTCGACTATGCGTTTACGGCACTGGGCTTGCACAACGTGATGCTCACGGTGTTCGAGTACAATCTTGCCGGCATCCGTGTTTACAATAAGACCGGCTTCAAGGAGTTTGGCCGCCGGCGCGAGAGTGTCTTCATGGGCGGCAAGCTCTGGGATATGATTCTCATGGACTGCTTGTCATCTGAGTGGGGACCGAGCCCCGTGCTGGCACAGGTCTTCAAGCCGGATGAGACGCGACCGTCTCGCGAGGAATAGCCTCCGTTCGCCCCCGTAGCGTGTCGATCCGCTGTTTCGAGGACGGGCGGGCTCAGAGCCTGCCTGACTTGAGGTTTTCGATGGGTCGAAGGACGAACCAAGGCAATGAAATATTCTCAGGGCGCTTCTGTCCGGTCATACTTGAGGTGACTAGACTTACGCAAGGCAAGCAGACTAAGTTTGAGCGGTAGAATCAGGCCCAAACGGAGAATACGGTGACGCTCGATGCGACCGGTCAGTTCAAGCACACAGGAAGACTTCCAATGAGCACAAATCCACAGAGTGAGTCGCCCGAAGCCACATCGCCAATCTACAACATCGTGGGCGACAAAGTGGCGCTCGGCCCGCTGCGCAAAGACCTGGTCCCGCTGTACACGCGTTGGTTCAATGACTTTACTACTTTGCGTATGTTGGGTCCCATGCCCCGGCCGCTCACCTTAGAACAAGAAGAGCAATGGTACGAACGCGCCAACACGCGTGGCGATGCAGTCGTACAGTTTACGATTTATGAAAAGAACTCCGGACGGCCTATCGGCACTACCGGTCTCCACGACATTGACTATCGTAACCGCACCGCCTTATTCGGCATCACCATCGGCGAACCGGACGCGCGGGGCAAGGGCTACGGCACGGAAGCAACGCAACTCATGCTCGACTTTGCGTTCACCGTGCAAGGTCTGCATAACGTGATATTACACGTCCACGAGTACAACCTCGCCGGCATCCGTGCCTACACGAAAGCCGGCTTCACGGAGTTTGGCCGCCGCCGCGAGAGTCACTTCATGGGCGGCAAGTATTGGGACCTGATCCACATGGAGTGCCTGGCCACGGAGTGGGGACCCAGTCCGGTGCTGGCCGAGGTCTTCAAGCCGGATGCGCCGCGGTAGACCTAGGCGAGCTGTTTTTCGTTCGCCCTGAGCACTTCGACGAGCTCAGGGCAGGCCTGTTGAAGGGAGATTGGCAGCAGAATGGCCACGTAGCATCTAGCCCGTCCATGCTTCGACAAGGGCTTGGATAAGCCCAGGCTTCGCGCAGCCCTCAGCGCGAACGGGCTGCGGGATCCTGCCTGCGCAAACATTGCGTTTTTTCCGCGCACCTACGCCAGCCCAAGACGCTTCTCCAAGAACTCGCGATTATACACTGCCGAAGCATGCGCGTCGTCCCCCGTAGCGGTTTCCAACACCAGCCAACCGTCGTAGCCGATAGCGTCAATTGCCGCAAAGATGGCGTCCCAGTCCAGCGGGCCGGTGCCCATGAGGGGAATGCTGTCCGGTTCCTTTGTGTGGATCTGGCTCACAAGGTCGCCAAGTGCCCGCAGATCCGCAGCGGAGTCAAATCCCTGCGTATGGGCGTTGCCGACATCGAAGTAAACCCCAATTTGCGGTGAATCGATGGCGGCAACCAGGCGGCGAAAACGTTCCACCGACTGCGGATGCGTCCGACCCACGCTCTCCGGCGCCATTGTGACGCCGGCGCGTTCCGCCGCGGGCATGATCTCGCTGAAACCGTCCACCCAGCGGTCGAACGACTCGTCGTAGGGCTGTTCCGGCGGCGCGTCCATGGCGCAGAGGATCAGCCGGGCATCGAGTGCCGCAGCAGCCGCAATGGCGTTTGTCGCCACCTGAATGCCCTGCCGGCGGGCGTCGCTATCCCCCGTCAACATCACTCCCAGATTGCCGACGCACAGCGAGCAGACCGCTACGCCTGTCTCGGCCGCCTGGCGCTTGAGCACGTCCCAGCCGGACTGCTGCGCAAGTATGTTTCCCACCGGGTCGCGGGCACTGATGGAGAATTCGACGCCTGCGAAGCCCAGTTCCGCGGCTACCGGCAGGGCGTCCTCGCCTTCAGCGCCAATCGAGCCCGTGCGTGTGCCGATTTTCATTGCGCTACCACCTCAAGGTCATCGGTGATCTGCACTTCGCGCCGCAGCTCCGCCGACTTCTGGCCGGCATAGGTGAACGCGAACGAGCGCAGTGCATCGTCGTAGGGCGACAGAATACCATTCTGCGTGTTATTGGCGACCGCGTTGACAAACGCCTGGTTGAGCAAGAGATTTGAGTCCTGATCGGACGTGATAGTCTCCGGCTGCTCGCCGGGACGCCAGTACGTCGTGCTATCGAATCCTGCCGTCACCGTGAGGTCTTTGGCGAGTATGTGCAGCACATTGGTGACGTTCGGTGGAATGCCGGCATGGGCCGCAGGCGAGTTGCCGATCATGCCCACCGCGCGATTCTTGAAACGCACGGTGGCCGCATTGACGTCGAAAATGTTCAAATTCGGCGTATCCGTGAGCAGCACCGTGTCACCAGCGGCGTAGATAGTGTCCGGCTCACCCACGAAGTAGCGCACCAGGTCTATGCCGTGCGTATGCTGTTCGATGAGCATACCGCCGGACTGCTCCTGCACCCGCCACCACGGCGTGCCCGGCAAGCCGCCCCAACGTACTGCAATCACCATGCCAATGGGCACGCCTTCCAACAACGCGCAAGTCTGCCCGACCGAAGGCGCGTACCGCATCTGATAGCCGACCGAGTTCACTACCCCTTTTTCGGCAATGTGGGCCGCTATCTCCTTAGCTACGGAAAGCTCGAGAGCGATGGGCTTTTCGATCAATACCGCCTTACCGGCCGCGATCACGTCGTGGTCGATCTGGCCGTGCGCAAAGGTGGGCAATGAAATGTAGACCGCGTCCAACTCCACCGCATCGAGCATCGCCCGATGATCGGTAAAAATGCCCGGTTGTATGGGGCTGGCGCCATCCGGCAAGGAGCCATTGATTGACTCCACAGCTCCCGCGCACCGCGGCTCATCGATGTCGCACAAGCCAACAATCTCCGCATCAGGTATCTGAATCAGGTCGTGCATCTCGCGCACGGACCGCCCGCCAACGCCAATGATGCCAATTCTCACTGCCACGGCACTATGCTCCCTTCATGTGTGCGCTTGCTTCGCTCGCGCGGATGAGCCGACGCCGCTCGCGCCGGCCGCTTCTCAGCCTATTGTACGTGGCGCCGGATGAAACACAAAATCGCCACATGCAAATGAAAGCTACTGGATTATTCCCCCTTGGCTCGTAGGGGAGCTACCTACCTCCAAGGAACCATTCATAGTCCGTCATTCCGGCGAAAGCCGGAATCCAGAGGTGCCTCAATGGACCGCTTCAGTCTAACGTCATGCTTTCTCACCAAAGTCCCTTCCAACCCCTACAGCAGGACTTGCGAAAGTCTGTGCGGCAAGTGAACGCACTTTGTCGCACAGACAGGCGCAGACTATACTAAGCCGTGAGCAGCCTGAATTCACAGGAGATCCATTCATGCAATTGACCGGCATCTATCCACCGCTTGCCACGCCTTTCGTGAATCAAGAACTCGCGTTGGACCTCCTTGCGGAGAACGTCAGGCAACTCGCCCCCTCCGGTCTAAAGGGCTTCGTTGCGCTTGGTTCCAACGGCGAATTGCCCGCGCTTACGGAGAGCGAAAAGCTGCACGTGCTTGAGACCGTAGTATCGAGTGCCCTTGAGGACTCCCAAGTAATCGTTGGCGTGGGTTACGAGTCGACAAGGCAAGCGTTGGCCTTCATAACTGCGGCGGCTGCGCGCGGCGCCCACGCCGCTTTGGTGCTGCCGCCTTCCTACTATAAGTCTGCGCTGACTCCGGACGTACTGCGCGATTATTACGCAACGGTGGCGGATTCAGCCGACCTGCCGCTTCTGATCTACAACATGCCCGCCAATACCGGCATCAACCTGGGCCCCGATGTGGTCGTGCCCCTGGCGCAGCACCCGCGCATCATCGGCTTGAAGGACAGCTCCGGCAACATCGTGCAGATCACCGAGATTATCCGGCAGACTCAAGACGAGGAATTCGCGGTCATGGCAGGATCAGCGAGCTTTCTTTTCACGTCACTTTGTGTGGGCGCAGCCGGCGGCGTGGCCGCGCTGGCGAACCTGGCGCCGCGCGAGTGCGTGCAGATCTTCAATCACTTCCAGCGCGGGGAGATCAATGAGGCGCGCGCACTTCAATTCCGGCTCATGGCGCCGAACGCCGCGGTTACGACCCGCTTTGGCGTTGCCGGCCTCAAAGCGGCAATGACCCTCTGCGGCTACCACGGCGGCGAACCACGCCACCCCCTCATACCGTTGCCGAACGTAGCGCATGAAGCAGTGCGCGCCATCCTTGCAGAGGCTTACTTGCTGCCCAAAGATGAGTCGCGGTACGCGGATACAGCTGCGTCTGCTTGACAGCTTGCCAAATCTGTCGAGGAGGGTCGCCTGTGTTAGCCTCGCGCCAATGGAATTACTCATGTACAGGCTTCCCGCCAGGTGAGGCTTCTTCAATCCGAGGGGCCTCCACTTGGTGATGGCTCGCGCCCGCTCTTGCATTGATCGCCCCCGCGCTTTCTTAATCTCCGAGTTACCATACTCAGGCATTTCACAAAACAATCGGAAAAAGTGCTATTTTCTTCTTTAACATACTTGACTAATTCCCCCAATGAGTTTTATAATCCTAAAGAGCATGTTTAGACTTGACTAGTGAGGAGGAGAGAGCGATGGCAGAAAGCGTAGAACCCGCCGTGCGGCGCCTCATGCGAAGCCGGGCCGATCGCACTTGCGCCGGTGTCTGTGGAGGCTTGGCAGAATACATCGATTGGGATCCCACCATCGTTCGACTGCTCTGGATATTTGCGATCTTTCTCTCCGGGGGTATGGCGCTGTTCGCATATCTCGCCTTCTGGATAGTCATGCCGGAAGCGCCGGCATACACAGGTGCGGGCGCAGGCTTTGCCCACGCGAAACGCCTCACGCGCAGCCGCAACGAGCGCATGCTCGCCGGTGTGTGCGGCGGTCTGGCCGAGTATCTGGGCATGGATACCACTCTCATGCGGGTCCTCTGGGTCGTCGCAACCCTCATAAGCGGTGGCGTCACGCTGGTCGCTTACCCCATCTTCTGGCTGGTCATGCCGGAAAGCGGTCGGTTCACATCGGCTGCCGACGATACATTTAAGGATGTGGCAGAGCGCGTAGACCCAATGGTAGAGCGCATAGGCGACCGGGTGCGGGAAACATTCAACAGGGAGCCGCGCCCTACCGATCCTGCAACTGCCAAGCGGGCCCAAGAGCAGGAGCTAGAAAACGGGATTCTCGGTATTAGCGAGGAAGACTTGCAGGGAGAGCAGCGCCCAGCGACCGCCGCACCGAAGGCGAAGGCAAAACAGCGCTGGCTGCCCTTGTTTGGCGCGGGTTTGATCACTGTCGGCCTCATTGTGCTCGCCGAAAACGTAGACTTTCTGTGGTTCTCACCGGAATCGCTCGTAATACTCGTTATCGGCGCTCTCTTGCTCTTCTATCGCAGCGATGATAGTCCGCGCCCGGCATGGCGCACCTGGGTCGGCGGCGGCTTGGTCCTCCTTAGCATCCTGACTCTACTGGACAGTTTGAACGTCTTTTGGTTCTCGGATGGTATTCTTGGCGTCTTCCTCATGATTGGAATCGGCCTCGTAATGCTGGTTCATAGAAATCGGGCGATACCCCGACCGGCGTGGCGTACCTGGGTCGGCGGCGGTTTGGTAGCATTCGGGGGACTCATTGTCATCGATCAAATGCTCCCCTCTTTTGTTTCCAACTTCACCTGGCCGATGGCCTTGATCGGGTTAGGCGCATTCCTGTTGTGGCATTGGAGCCGCAGCAGAGCGGCAAGCAACGGCCACTGAAGCCTTGCCCACCACATTGTGAAAGGGGGGTGTGCACCAAGATAATGCACACCCCCTTTGCTTTCTGCATTACCAATCGCTACGACGCGCAATGCCTTCTTGCGTATGTCGGACCGCGCAAGCAAGTGTGTTGAACAGCCGTCTATCTAGTGCTTGACAAATGAACGGG
Source organism: Chloroflexota bacterium (assembly GCA_026710945.1). Lineage (NCBI taxonomy): Bacteria > Bacillati > Chloroflexota > Chloroflexota bacterium. Next base: position 67,371 of record JAPOQA010000013.1, on the reverse strand, counting down.
CATAGTGAATTGTTGTTGTCAAAGCAATCGAGCCACATTGGGAGGCTACGCATGGCAAAGACACTAAGCGCCCCGGCAACATTGGCACTAGATGGCGGGCCAAAGGCAGTGACCGCTCCGATTGACGACCGCTGGGAGCGTGTGACCGACCTGGAAAAGGAGTATGTGCTCCGCGTAATGGACAACTTCGGCGACGCTTACGCCGAGTTAGACCTCTTTGAAAGAGAGTGGAGAGAGTTTATCGGCACCAAGCACGCGCTGGCCATGTGCAACGGCACTGCTACGCTGCATTCCGCGATCTTTGCGGCAGGCGCCCACGCCGGTAAAGAGGTAATCGTGCCCTCCGTGACGTGGCACGCGAGCATCAGCCCCATCCTGCACTGCGGCGCGACGCCGGTATTCTGCGATGCGGACCCGGAGACCTTCTGCGCCGACCCGGACGATGTCAGGCGCAAGATCACCGACCGCACCTGCGCCATCGTCGTCACCCATGTCTACGGCAATCCGGCAGACCTCGACGCCTTCCGTGAAATCGTGGACGGCACCGACATCGTCCTCATCGAGGACGCTTCACACGCCCACGGCGCGACCTGGGACGGGAAGCCGGTGGGCTCGTTCGGCCACATCGGTTGCTTCAGCCTGCAGAAGGGCAAGGCCATGACGGGCATCGAGGCCGGTGTCGCCGTTACCGATGACGACGCGCTCTACGACCGCATGCTCGCGCTGGGGCAGTACGGGCGCTGCGGCAAGCTCTGGTCCACTGCCGAGTTCGCGGACCTGCGTAACATGGGTTTTGGCGTGAAGTATCGCGCCAATCCGCTCGCCATCGGCATGGTGCGCGCCCAGTTCCGGCGGCTGCCGGAGATGAACGAGAGACGCCGGGCATGGTTTGACCGGCTCGACTCTTTGCTGAGCGCCATCCCTGGTGTGAACCCCCAAAAGGTCTATCCAAAGGCTATCCGGGGCGGCTTGGTGCACTACGCCGGGACACTCGACACGGAGGCTATTGGCGTGCCTGCAAATTCAATTCTAAGAGCGTTGGTCGCTGAAGGCGTACAGACAAAGTCGGAGATCACGCCGTTCGGCTACGGCGTGATGCACCTTGAGCCGCTGTTCAACGACTACGCCCTCAATAGCGTGGGCGGACCCTGGAAAGACCTTCCGTCAGATTCGCGCGTGCGCAGGCAGCGCGGCCATTTGCCCGCGAGCGAACGCATCCACGGCTCGGCCTTCTGGATCAAGACTCCCGTCGACCCGAATCCGGAATGGGTGGAGCAAGTCGGCGCAGCCTTCCGCAAAGTGATCGCTAATGCCGGCCGCCTTGCCGAGCTTGCGACCGCAGGCGCCTAGGAGAATTGCCCGCGTGGCTAAATGTTTCGCGTGGCGTGGGGCCGAACGGAAGCAACTAAGTCGGAAAGCGATAGCAAAAGAGCACTGCCTGCGCCGGTGGGCGCAGGCAGCTTGCTATTACATGTTGGGGCGTAGAGGAAAGCAGTGAATAGTTACCCCAGTTACGAAGACCGCACCGCGCCGCCGCAGGAAGAAACTTTCGACGTTGTCGTGTACGGCGGGACATCGGCTGGGATCTCGGCTGCGGTCCAAGTCAGCCGGATGGGAAAGTCAGTTGTCGTCGTCGCCCCGGAGCAACATCTCGGCGGACTCTCCTCCGGTGGCCTGGGATGGACAGACACGGGGGATAAGTCCGTGATCGGCGGTCTCGCGAGGGAGTTCTTCCACCGCATCTGGCTGCACTATGAGAAACCCACATCCTGGAAGTGGCAACGGCGCGCAGAGTATGGCAACCGCGGCCAAGGCACGCCTGCGATCGATAGAGAGTTTCGGACGATGTGGGTATTCGAGCCGCATGTTGCCGAGCGCGTTTTCGAGGACTTGGTGTCGGAGCACGATGTCGAGGTCCGACGGGGCCAGCACCTCAATCGAAAGGGTGGCGTGATCGTCGAGAGCGGCCGTATCCAGAGCATCGCGACGCTTGACGGATCGGTCTTCGCCGGCTCCGCGTTCATTGACGCTACCTACGAAGGGGATCTCATGGCGGCCGCAGGCGTGACGTACAAAGTCGGACGGGAAGGCGCGGACGAATTTGGCGAGGAATGGGCCGGTGTCCAGAAAGACGCGCGCCATCACGGCCATCACTTTCCGGATGGCGTGGACCCGTTCGTCGTAGCCGGAGAGCCAGCTTCCGGCCTCCTCCCTCGCGTCACCCCGGCCCTCCCGGGGAAGAATGGCCAAGCCGATCACCGCATCCAGGCCTATTGCTACCGGACTTGCCTGACGAAGGCGCCGCAGAACCGGATTCCGTTTGCCAGGCCGGACGGCTATGATCCTGAGGAATACAGACTGCTCCTCCGCGTCTTGGCTACGGGCTGGAGAGCGGTGTTCCGCAAGTTTGACCCGATTCCAAACTCTAAGACCGACACCAACAACCACGGGCCTTTCAGCACCGACAACATCGGCCAGAACTACGGCTATCCCGATGGAACCTACGAGGTACGGGATCGAATTGTCAGCGAACACATCCGCTACCAGCAGGGGCTCATGTACTTCCTTGCGAACGATTGGCGAGTTCCAGAGGACGTCCGCGCCGAGTTCTCCCAATGGGGGTTGGCACGAGACGAATTTGTCGACAACGGGAACTGGCCGTACCAGCTCTATGTCCGGGAGGCGCGGAGGCTTGTCGGCGCATTCGTAATGACCGAGCACGAGTGTTTGGCCAAGCGCGATGTGCCGCAGCCCGTTGGGATGGGTTCTTACACGATGGACTCGCACAATGTGCAGCGGTACGTCACCAGCGAGGGGTTCGTACAGAACGAGGGAGACATCGGCGTGAAGCCGCTCCGGCCCTATAGCATTGCTTACGGATCGCTTACGCCCCGGCGGGAAGAGGCCACGAATCTGCTCGTGCCGGTTTGCGTTTCGGCCTCCCACATCGCGTACGGATCGATCCGTATGGAACCCGTTTTCCTGATCCTCGGGCAGTCCGCGGCCACAGCGGCCGTACTTTCGATAGACCAAGGGGTCGCCGTGCAAGACCTTGAATTCTCAGCGTTGCGCACCCGCTTATTGGCCGACGGACAGATCCTAGAGCTATCTTGATGCGGCCTCCTGGGCCATGACGACGTGAATCCCAATCCGGAGTAGGTGGAAGAGGTTGGCCCGATTTGCGCAAGGTGGTTGCTAACGCTGATCGCCTCGCCGAGCTTGCGCCCGCAGACGCCTAGCTGAGAAGGCTCGTTCAAAGACGCCCGTGTGGTCGGCTTTGCGTGGCGTGGGACCGAACGGAAGTCACTGAGCCGGAAAGCATCAGTGATTGGAGCGCAGGGGAATGCAGTGACTTGCTACCTCAGCCGTCCTGCCTACTGCGGCAACGCTCAGTTGCCTCACAGTCCAGTTCGCCGTCGGACGTCACCACTACTCCATAGACCTCACGGGCGCGTTCGCGAGAGACCTTTTCATTGCGCACGTCATCCAAGACTAACTGCGGATCGCGCTCCAACGGGTCGCCCCAGCCGCCGGCCCCGGCAACCATGTGCCGGAACAGATCGTTTTCATAGATCGTCTCGGTCGCCTTGCTCGTTAGTACGCGAGCCTCCGTATCCGGATTGAGGATGTTCTTTGAAGGCGCGCCGTCATGACCGCCGGCCAGCCCGTACGCGTGGTTTTTATGTCGATCCGAACGCAATTGCAACGTGGCGCGCCGCTCGCGCAGGCGGTAGTCGCGTACGAGCGCCAGGCCGCCGCGGTACGTGCCGGCGCCTTCGGAGTCCGGCACGTAGCCGTAGCGCTCGATGCGCAAGGGGAGTTCGGCCTCAACCACTTCTACCGGATTATTTGAAAAATTCACCACGATGCTCGCCATAGCGTCAGTGCCGTCGCTCCAGGGCTTGCCTCCCCACGAGCCAAAGAGGAACTCCAGGTAGACAAACGGATTGCCGTCGTCATCGTAGCCGCCGATGCTTACGCCGGTATCACCGCCAACTTCACACGCCGGTATGCGCTCCGGCGCCAGCTTGGCCAGCGCGCCCATCACGGCGTTAGCGGTCCGGTAGCCGGTGAGGCCCCGTGCCGCCACCGGCGCGGGCATGCTGGGATTGATGACCGAGCTCTTTGGCGCAATTACCTCGATGGGACGGAAGTACCCCTCATTATTGGGGATCTCCTCTCCCATTAAGCTGCGGACACAAGCATAGACCGCCGAGCGCGTAAACGGTATCGGCGAGTTGATGCCGCCGCGGACCTGGGGCGACGTACCGGCAAAGTCCACCGTCATCGAATCGCCATGCACCTTCACGGTGACGGCGATGGGGATCGGACCTGGATCGAAGCCGTCGTCATCGATGTAGTCGGTGAACGCGTATTCGCCGTCCGGCAGATCGGCAATGGCTTGTCGCGCCAGCCTTTCCGTGTAGTCGAGCAGCGCTGTAAACCGCGCCTGGAGATCGTCGTGTCCGTAGCGCGCAAAGAGCGCAGCCACGCGTCGCTCGCCCACGTGACAGGCGGAGAGTTGAGCGCGAAGATCGCCGAGCACCAGCCGCGGCACGCGCACGTTTGCCCGTATCAACTCAAAGACGGCATCGTTCGGTTCGCCGGCGGCATAGAGCTTCAGCGGCGGAATGCGGATGCCTTCCTGGAAGATCTCGGTGGCGTCACAGCCGTTCCCTCCTGCCACCATGCCGCCGACGTCCGCGTGGTGGGCGATGGAAACCAGGTAACAGGCAAGCACGCCATCCAGGAATACCGGCTTGAAGATGTAGATGTCCGGTAAGTGCGTACCACCGGCATAGGGATCGTTGAGCATATACACGTCGCCGGGCTGCACGTCATCGCCAAACGTCGCAAAGATGCTCTCCATAGCGTGGGGCACAGACCCAAGGTGCAAGGGAAGTGTTAGACCCTGGGCGATAAGCTCCCCGCTGGGTTGGCAGAGCGCGGTCGAAAAGTCCATGCTGTTCTTGAGATTATTCGAATACGCCGTGCGCAGTACCGTCATTGCCATCTCATCAACGAGCGATTCCAGCGCGTTCTTGAGGATTTCCGTTTCTACCGGATCGAACTCTCGGCTCACGGCTGCTCCTCTCCTAAAGTAATCACCACGTTATCCCACGCATCTCGCCTCACTGTGCAGTGCGGCGGCACCAGCACGGTGGTGTCGTACTCCTCGATGATCAACGGTCCCGGCTGATCCTCTGTGCCAATATCCTCACGTGCGAGCAACGGCACAGTCCGCATGCCAATTGCAGCGCCAAAGTATGCTGAACGCTCTTTGGGGCCGTCGAGAGATCTCCTTCCGCCCGATGATCCTCCCCATTGGTGCGCTCCCTCGCGCGGCAGCGTTGCTTCCACCCGTAAATTGACAAGCTCCACGGGATCATCCGGGGCCTTGTGCCCGTACGTGCGCTCGTGTTCAAGCTCAAACGCCTCACGCATCAGTGCTGGAATTGACTCCTGCAGTGGGATGGTGAGTTCGAAAGACTGGCCTGCATACCGCAGGTCCGCGAAGCGTTGCCACTCGCCGTCTTGCCGCGCACCGCTGCCCACACCAAGCTCGGCGGCCAATCGAGACTCAAGCGCGAGATATTGCCGGTCAATCTCGTCCTGGCTCACCGCATCAAGCGGCAGCAGCACGGTCTGCACGGCGTGCTGGGAAACATCAACGCACAAGAGGCCTAATGAGCTAAACAGACCCGGAAACGGCGGCACTACAACCTGCTGTACACCGAGCTCCCGTGCCATTTCAACGGCATGCAGCGGGCCGCTGCCACCAAAGGCAAACAGCACAAAATCTGAGGGCGAGCGTCCGCGCTCCACGGTCACTGCCCGCACTGCGCGGCTCATATGTGAGACCGCAATGCGATGAATGCCGTGCGCGGTGTCTGCGACGCCCAGTCCAAGCGGTTCTGCGAGCCGCCGCTGCAATACGGTTCGTGCGCGAGCAGCGTCGATGGGCAACTCACCGCCCAGGAAGTGCGTGGGATTGAGAAAACCGAGGACGACATTGGCGTCGGTGAGTGTAGGATCTTTTGCGCCTAGGGAATAGCACACAGGGCCTGGCTCGGCGCCTGCGCTGTGCGGACCGACGCGGAGCCCGCCGGCCGGGTCTATCCACGCGATGCTGCCGCCACCGGCGCCGACTTCGGCGATATCAATGGCGGGTACGCGCAGCGCATAGCCCGCACCGCGTTGCAGGCGCGCGCTCAGGCTAATGCCGCCGCCGACCTCGTAGTCGTTCGTGCGCGTGATGCGGCCGTCCTCGATCACCGAGGCCTTGGCCGTCGTGCCGCCCATGTCGAGGGTTATTGCGTTGGCGGCGCCCATTGCGTTCGCGAGCGAGAGCGCGCCCATCACGCCGGCAGCGGGACCGGACTCGATCACGTGAATTGGCTGCTCCGCAGCCTTGGCGGCGCCCATCATGCCCCCTGCGGACTGCATCATGTATACCGGCGCAGTGATGCGTCGTTCATCGAGAGACTCATGGAGGCGATTGAGATAGGAGCGCATGACGGGAGCAATGTACGCGTTGATTACCGTCGTGCTGGTCCGCTCATACTCGCGAATTTCCGGGAGAACATGCGACGAAAGAGAAACGAACACTTCTGGAGCCGCAGCGTGGAGCAGCGCGCCGATGCGCTCTTCGTGTGCCGGATTGCGATAGGCGTTGATGAGGCACACCGCAATCGAACGTACACCAGCCTTCAGCAAGTGTGCTATCGCAGCGTGGACACTATCTTCGTCGAGTTCTTGCACCACGTTGCCCAGCGTGTCCAAGCGCTCGATGACTTCCCGGCGCAGCGCACGCGGTACCAGCGGCTGCGGCGGTTCCCAGTGCAGGTCGTAGAGCCGCGGCATGCGCAAGCGTCGGATCTCCAGCACGTCGCGAAAGCCCGCAGTGGTAATGAGACCCGTGAGCGCGCCTTTGCCCTCCAGAATGGCATTGGTTGCCACTGTCGTAGCGTGGATGACCTCGGCAATGTCGGCGCTCTCGGCATTCGTATCGTGAATGAGCGAATCAAGTCCCTGGACTATGCCTTGCGCAAAGTCGTCAGCAGTGGATGAAACCTTAGTCCATGCCCGCAGCCCCTGCGAGTCCATGAAGACAAGGTCGGTGAAGGTACCCCCAATATCTACACCGACACGCAAAGATGAGTCCACAAGCATCGCCTAGACGGTCACGGGCACAGGCTGCGCCGCGGGGGAAAGATCGAAAAGCTTGCCGTAGCCGGGAATCGCCGCAGTATGGCCCAACGCACGCAGGCATTGCCAGTACGTCGCCTGGTTGCTCGTAACAACCGGAATGCCCAGGTCTTCTTCAAGGGCCTGGATGACGTCCATGGTACGGAGATTGGTACAACTAATGAAAAGCGCGTCGGCACTCTCTGCCACGTGATCGCGGGCAAAGCGGTAGGTTTCCTCCAGGGGAACAACGCCGATGTCGAACGCCGTGAGGATGCTCATGCCGGCCTGGCTCACCACGTCGAAGCCCCAATCGCGCAGGAACTTGACCTCGAGGTCATTAAGCTCCGGGATATACGGTGTCACCATGGCAACGCGCTGTGCGTCTAGAGCGCGCAGGGCCCCGGCGACCGCGCCGGCAGTAGTCACTGACTCGATATTGCTGCCGCCCCGCAACCGTTCGCGCAATGCCTCTTCACCGTCAGCGCCCTCGAAGAAACTGCCTGCGGTGCAGGCAAACGCGATTGCGTCGACGTTCGCGCTGAGCAACTCATCAACGCCGCGATCGACGTGCGCGCACATCTGCGCCATGTCGTCCGCATCCGAGCGGGAATTGCGCATGCGAGTGGCATAAACGGCAAAGCCGTCAGGCAGCAATGCGCAGCCTTCCGGCTCCACCACCGTGTTTACCGAAGGTACAAGCAGACCGATGCGTCCACGCCATCCAAACATGCCAATTCCTCCATTCACTTGGTGCTTTGACGCCTTCAAAGGCTAAGAACTCGCGTTAGACTCAGTTCATTGAAGCAAGAAAAAGCGTGTGTACGACATGCCACCCACCAGGAATGCTGGTTGAGCATTATCTACCGCACTCCGCCAGTCTTTCGCTCTCCCGGAGCGTATTTGCTACACCGATGATAGCGCAGCAAACTTGCCAAAACAACCTGTGTTGCTAAGCTTCGGTTGTCGCTAGCTTTCATGCACCATACAATACGTAACGGATGCCAGACTGTGGACGCGTGCTAACAGGCCACGCGGACGCGTAAGAGTACGGCCGCACTCTCCTGGCACCCATGCTGCTTCAGGCGAATCTTCTCTCTCTCCTTGGGGAGAGGGCCAGGGCGAGGGGAACGATTACTGAGTCCCGGCCAAACACCTCCAGCCAAACTCACTTTTGCAAGGGTAACTAAAGGATAGAATCCGGATGCAGATTGGCATAGTTGGGTTGCCGTTCTCCGGCAAGACCACAGTTTTCACTGCCCTTGCCGGCGATGCGTCGGAACAGAGCCACCAGTCCCACGGCTTGGAACCAACCCTCGCCACCGTGCGCCTGCCCGATGCCCGCCTTGAAGCGCTCTGTGCCCTGTTCGCAACTGAACTGTGCATCCCCACGGAAGTACAGTACCTGGATTTTCCCGGCGCCGGTTTCGGCAGGCAAGAAAAGGATGCCGCCTGGGTAGGCACGCTCCGCACCGTAGATGCCTTGCTCATTGTCATTGGGGCCTTCAGCGGCACCCAAGACCCCAGCGACGAACTTGAGAGCATTCATCTCGATCTCGTCTTGCCAGACCTGCAAATCGTGGAAAGCCGACTGGAGCGGCTCGCGTTGCAATGGCGCACGGCCCCCGCAGCCGAACGCCTCCAACTTGAGCGCGAACAGAGTCTCTTGGAACGCATACAAAGCGCGCTGGAGCAGGGCGTGCCGGTACGGGCACTGGAACTCTCCGCAGACGAAATACAAGCTATCCGAGGGTACCAGCTCCTCACTATGAAGCCCACTCTGGTGGTCCTCAATCTCTCTGAGGAACAGATGGCGCAGGCTGACGAATTGGCCACGAACGTACGCGCCACTTACGCCCACGCGCAGACAACAGTGTTAGGCCTCTGCGCGCAACTGGAAATGGAAATCGCGCAACTACCGCCGGCAGAGGCCAAGCTCTTTCGCGAGGACTTAGATCTCGCTGAAGCGGGCGCGGCACGCGTTGTGCGCGAGTCGCATGCGCTCTTGGGCCTGATCCACTTCTTCACCATGAACGAACAAGAAGTGCGCGCATGGACCATCCCACAGGGCACCAGAGCGCAGGACGCCGCCGGCAAGATCCACACCGACATGGCGCGGGGTTTCGTCCGGGCGGAAGTGATTCCCTGGGATCAGTTGGTCGAGAACAACGGGTACGGCGATGCGCGCAAGCACGGGCTCGTGCGCCAGGAAGGCCGGGATTACGTCGTTCAAGACGGCGATGTGCTCTATATACTCTTCACGCGGTAAGGTGGCTAAAACGTGACCGTTCGCGCTGAGCTTTGCCTGTCCTGAGCTTGCCGAAGGATCGCAGCGTGGCTGAACACTTGGCCCTTCGCGCTGAGCTTGTCGCAGCGTGGACCTCATTCCACACGCGCAAGTAAGACACTTGGATTGGCAAGTCGTTGTAGATGCTGACCAGTGTTTATATAATCATCTTGAGTTCTCTTCCTTCTCTTAGCATCTGGAGGCAATCCGCTCGTGGCACCCCCAAGCTCCGCGCAGGCAGTAGCCAACCGAATATTGGAATTGACCCCATCCCCTACCATGGCCATGGATGCCAAGGCCAAAGCAATGGTGCGGTCTGGCATTGATGTCATCAATCTCTCTGTGGGCGAACCGGATTTTGATACGCCGGAACACATAAAAGCGGCTGCCATAGCCGCGATTCAGGATGGATTCAACAAATATACTCCTGCCGGCGGCATCCCCGAACTCAAAGAGGCCATTGCCGAGAAGCTCTCTCGTGAGAATGGAGTGGACTACAGCCCGAATGAGGTGGTTGCCTGCGTCGGCGGCAAACAGGCCGTCTGCAACGTCTTTCTCGCGATCTGCGATCCCGGCGATGAGGTGATCGTCCATGCACCCACGTGGCCGACCTTCCTCGAGCAGATCAAACTGGCGCAGGGAAATCCCGTCACTGTGTCCCTCCCCTCACCTTTTGCAATCACGGCGGACCCACTGCTCGAGCGCATCACTCCCAAGACCCGGGCCATTCTCCTCAACTCCCCGTGCAACCCCACCGGCGAGGTGGCTGACCCTGCGGAGATCCGCAAACTGGCAAGAGCATGTGTAGAACGCGACATCTACTTCATCGCGGACGAGACCTACGAGCACTTTCTTTACGGCGATACTGAGCACCTGTCGCCCGCCTCAATGGGACCGGACGAGAAAGCCCACGTAATCACCGTGAATACCGTATCGAAGACGTACGCCATGACCGGCTGGCGCTTGGGCTACGTGGCCGGGCCGGAACCGGTGGTCAAGGCGATCAACGACCTGATGACACAGATCACGAGCAATCCGACAGCTGCCGCCCAAAAGGCCGCCATTGCCGCCCTCACCGGACCGCAAGACTGCGTGCGGGAGATGGTTACTGAGTTTAGCGCCCGTCGCACATTGCTTGTAGAAGGGCTGCGTTCAATTGGCTATACCTGCTCGCTGCCGGGCGGCGCATTCTACGCTTTCCCGCAAGTCAGAGGGGATGAAGAAGACATGGCGGTTGCCGACCGCCTCTTGGAAGAAGCCCACGTCGCCACCGTGCCGGGGTCGTCGTTCCTCGCCGACGGCCACCTGCGCATGTCGTACGCCACCAGCCGCGAAAAGCTGCAGGAAGCCCTCGAACGGCTGCGAAAGCTATTGTAAGCGAATGGCATAACGAGCAATGCTCCTGCGTCCCAAGGTTTGCGGTCGGTCGCTTGGACAGATTCAAGATCAGGTGCTCCCGTGCTGATGGCGGCGCATCGGCCGAGTAGCGCACGAGCAAATGGAAGAGCGTCCAGGCGGATGTTGGCTCGGTGGACGGAGACTGCGGACGTCGGTCATGTGGCCGTGAGGGAGCTGCCCACCTTGGAGGAGGACGCTAGTCAACCATTTAGGAGTGGTCTGCTCCGGGATGGTGAGTAGTTGGGAGATCATAGCTGTTTCCCCCGATAGGTCGTCGTAGCGCCTCAGTACATGAGGTGTCGACCCACCTGGTGGCTCTCAGCTGAGCATTCGTCCTGGGGTCGAGTTGTCACAGAGCGCACAGCGAGGGGATTGTCAGCATCAGGTATGCTGGATGGGAAAATGAGCAGTATAGTGGAGATACCGTCACGGCGGCGGAAGCCGAAGTCCAGGGAGCCGGGGCACGCTTCACCACACCCCGACACAAAAACCTACCTCGTCATTCTCGCGCACGCAGGAATCCAGCGCCGTAGGGGTGTCTCTTGTGGGCACCCTGGCTGCGGCCGGGGTCTGGGTCAATCTCCAGGGTTGTCTCTACAGCGGCGACACCTATCCGATGGAGGTGGCCGGGGAAGTGCACCGCTAAGCGAGAATGCACGTATCACTTAAATTGACAGCAGAATAGATGGTGAATACATTTTATGCCGCCCCGGAATGTGGTGTTTGCCAGGACATAGGGACATGTTTTCCGAGGAATGGAAGCAAGCCTTGATAGTAGGAAAGGAGCTCCGTCATCTGCTTGCTGTGGCGCAGAAGCCCGCATGCCTGATCCGGCAATCGTTGGTGCCGCTTTGACTGCATATGGCCTCGATGGCGCCTCAATCGAGTTGCTGCAAGACTTCGTCAATGCGTCCTTCCGCGTCGCGGTTGGTGACCAGGCTTACTCCCTGCGCGTCTACGCACCGGATCGCCGTGAGCTCCCGGAAGTGGAGTCGGAAATGCGTTGGCTGGCAGCGGTTGCCGCGGACAGCGTGATCCCATGCCCCCGACCACTGCGTCTGGCGGATGGTCACTACGCTTGGGAAGCTCCCGGCGTATGCTTCGTGACCGTGGCCTCCTGGGTTGAAGGCGGCCTGATCCCCAATGCCGAGCGGACACCGGCACACTTCGGGCTTGTCGGAGCAATGCTTGCAAAGCTCCACCTCTTCTCCGAACGGTGGCAGGCGCCGGTCGGATTCACGCGACCACGCTGTGACGCCGACGGTATCTTCGCCGGGGATCGTCAGGAGCTCGAGGCCACGCTGAGGTGTGATCTGGCGCGAGCCAAGCAAGAACTGCGGCAGGCGGAGGATGCAATCGGCCGAGACGCCGCTGCATACGGCCTCGTTCACGGCGATCTGAGCTTCAGCAACATCCTGTTCGACGGCAACCGGCCGGCCCTCATCGACTTTGACGACTGCGGTTTCGGACACTACGCCTTCGACCTCGCGGTGGTGCTGGCAGGGGCGTGGGGCAAGCCGAGGTACGCTGTAAATCGAGTCGCGCTTCTCGACGGTTACCAGGAGATCCGCAGACTTTCGGAAGTGGAGCGCGCGGCTCTCCCCGCTCTGATGGCCGCGCGTGCAGCGTCCCTCATCTTCTGGGCCGCCGCCCAGTCACCACCTGAACACAACTGGATATCCGCCCAGTGGGAGCGGCTACAGGAGTACTTGGAAGGCGCGGCTCCAATGCCGCTCAATCCCCATCAGGAGTAGCGCGGGGGCTCGTCCCCCGTCTCCTGGCACGAGAGGCTATGTCCGAAACCGCCTGTTTCTTTAAGCATAAACACGTTGGAAGTGGAGGCAAACCATGAAGATCAGTGACGTCCAAACCCATATTGTAAGTGGCGGCACGCGCAACTACACGTTCGTCACCGTAACGGAAGAGAACGGCCTGTACGGCATCGGCGAATCCGGCTGCTCCGGCAAGGACAAGGCCGTGGCGGCGGCCGTGGAGCACTACCGGCCGCTGCTCATCGGCCAGGACCCCGCGCGCATCGAGCACATCTGGCAGGACCACTTCCGCGGTAATTTCTGGCGCGCGGGCCCGGTGCTCACAGCAGCCATTTCGGCCCTCGACATCGCCCTCTGGGACTTGCTTGGCAAGGCCCTCGAGGTGCCAACCTACCAACTGCTCGGCGGCAAGACCCGCGACAAAGTGCGTTGCTACGCCCACTTTGGCGGCGGGACCGACAGCCCGGAGTCTTTTGCGCAGTCCGCGCAAGCGCGCGTGGATGAAGGCTTCGAAGTGGTGCGGTTCGGCCTGCCGACCGATCCGGGCGACATTTTGGAACCGGCCCGGGCAGTGTGCAATGCGGTGGAAGCCTTCCAAGCCGTGCGTGAGACCGTGGGGCATGAAATCGAAATCGCCCTCGACGTGCATACGCGCCTCAATCCGACGTGGGCGATTCAGTTATGTAAACGGCTTGAGCCGCTCCGTCCCTTCTTCATCGAAGACCCCATTCGCTCGGAGAACCCGCAATCGTTCGCCAATCTGCGCCACCACACCAGTGTTCCTATCGCCACCGGCGAACAGCTCATCACCAAGTGGCAGTTCCGCGAGCTCATTGAGAATGAGCTAATTGACTACATGCGCGCCGACCTCGGCCTCGTCGGCGGTATCACTGAAGGCAAGAAGATCGCCGCCATGAGCGAGGTGCATTACATCGACTCGGCCCTGCACAATCCGCTGGGACCCGTAAACACCGCCGCCAGCGTGCAGCTTGATATGTGCATTCCCAACTTCGGCATTCAGGAACTTTCCATGGTCCCGCCGGCCATGACCGACATCTTCCCCACGCAGTGCCGTGTGGAGGCCGGACACCTCTATCCCGCCGACGTGCCTGGGATTGGCATTGAGTTCAACGCCGAGGCAGCAAAACAGTATCCATATCAATACTGGGAACACGCCCGGCTGCACCGGGACGACGGTTCACTCACAGACTGGTAAAGCAAGGGAGCGAACGTACGCAGCCTATCTCGGAAGAACAGCCGATAAGGACCGCTATCCGTTGGCTACTACGATTTCAGCGCCTGCACGTACATGGCACGTGAAGCGCACACGCCCTTCACCGGCCGCAGTGACATTTGCAATGCCATCCGGCCCTTGAATGTGCACGGGTCCAGGATCTTCAGCAAAGGAGACGAGGAACGTCAGCTCACCCTTCTCAATCTGCAGCGGCAGTTGCGGGAAATCCAGCGTGATGGTGGCATAGGTATCCGAATCCTGCGTGACCGCTGGTGCGCAGTGGCGCCGCAGGTAGGCATAGCGTACGACGTCGTCCGGATTCGCGGCCCACATGTTTTCTCCAAACAGCGTCCGCATCTGGTCGAAACGCCCTTCCAGAGCGTAGGGCGAAATGCACTTGTGTCCCTGCGGCGTCTTGTACATGACCAGGTGCGTGACATCTACGAGCCACTGCCCCTGAACGCGCTCCGGCTCGAACCCGCCGCGCGAGAGCCACGGAGGCAGGTATGCTATGGCGTCGTCCTCGCACAGGCGGTTGCGCCAGATGCTGAACGGATCGAAGTCCGGCTGGTTTATGTGTTCCGCATCGTTGGAGGCGCGTGTCAGACCGAGATAGCCCGGCACGCGTTGCACCCACGCCCGCACCGTGTCGTAGACCTCGAAGCTATTCCACGATGAGAAGATCGGCGCCGGCTGTCCCAGCGCCTGTTCCAGGATGTGGTAGGACTCCACGATCTCCTGTGCAAAATCGATGCTGTCCGGTTCGCGCAACGGCGGATGGCAATAGCTGTGGTTGCTGATGCTCCAACCCTGCGACAGAAGAAACTTAAGGTGGTCCGGCCCCATGTGGAAATAGTCGTTGAGGGAACTGCGCTCGACGTGGCGCTTTTCACCCAGTTGCCCGGCCACCACCGCCACGTCTCCGGGAATGTCGTACTGCTGCGCGAGGGGGAACGCGTTGGCCAAACAGTCGATGGTGCCCTCGTCAAAGACCACCGAGTAGACGAAGCTGGCGTCGTCTTTCCAGGGGGCCACCTCTACGGACGAAATCCTCATCGCAACTCCTTCACGCCATGAATTCCGTGTCCCTAACAACGTGCGCAGGCTCAGCATAGCTTGCTGTTACTACTATGAGAGTAGCCGCTACAGACGGTCTTGTTCCGGTAGCGTAGGTTTGCAACCTGCGCTCGCTGCCCAAATGCCGCACGTATTCAAACCCGAGCCCGCTTTGGGACGGAACTCACTGCAACCCACGCTGCCTGGACTCCGGCCTCCGCCGGAGTGACGGCCGGGCAGCCGTGCAGTAATTGGCTTTCGCCGTCCTACGCGTCTTCCAAGACTAAGATATCCGCGCCGAGTCGTAGACGCCCGCCATGCCCAGATCCAGCGGGTTTACCTGCACCCAGACCTCTTCCGGCTGCGTGTCGTCTTTCAACTCCAGCGAGACCGAGACTCGCTCCAGACCAGGCACCGGCGCAATGCAATGCCCAATTTGCCGCCAGATCAGGATGTTCGACTCCTCGCGAGTGGCATCGGCGTCGGCAGCAGTTTTCGGGTCGCCATTGAAGGCGACTGCAAGCATCCGAGCGACATCGAATGCGCCGGTATTCTCCACTACGATATCAGCCAGCAGCCGCCCATCTTCCCGGCGTACGCGTGATGCCTCCGTGTCAATCCGCAATCCCGGCGACAACTCCTGCGGCGTGAGCGAAACTGCCCCGTAGGCATCGAAGATGCCATGTCCAAGCAACGGGTCCCAGCCGGATCCCTGCGACGTATTGCGCAGAATCTGTCGAATCTCCACGTTGGAAAGGTGCGGATAGCGCGAGAACGCCAGCGCCGCGACGCCGCCGCCAAAGGCGGACGCCATGCACCCGCCCTCGAAGGGAATGTATTCGAGGTCGCCGCCGGTTCCCCAAACGGATTCCGTTGGGTCGTCCGTATTGCGTTCGCCGCCGGGCGTGGCCGCCTCCACGTAGTCTGCCGATGCCGCGATGTTCGCCGCTTGACCATGCCGGTTCGTCGAACCGACGGCAAAGACGCTGTCAACGCCGGCATTTACGGTTGCTACCCGCCTACCGCGGTTGTCCGCCGTGCCTTTGAAAACCAGGCAGCCAGATTGGTAGGCGTAGTCCAGCGCCTCGATCAGGCCGATATTGTCGTAGGGATAGCTGAAGTCGGTGCCCTTGTAGAACAACGGGACGCCGTCCGTGTGGTCTAGAGTGATGTAGCCATGGGGCATCACGAGCACCTTGGCGCCGTGATCGACCGCATAGCGCACGGCGCGCGGCCAACTCTTTTGGTGGTGCGGTTCGTACCCGACGCGCAGTACCATGATTGGGCACTTGGGCGCCGTCGCGGCTACTTCGCCCACGACAAACGCGTGGTGACCGCGATGATACATCGTGTCCGAGCGCGACCCTTCATATTCAAGTGTGGCGTCTTCCTCGGCAAAGTCCCAGCCGTGCACGTCGCCCCGCGTGGGGCGTGGATTGACCCACAGGTGACCCTCATGGTCGGGATGAAAACGATAGCCCAGGTCTATCACCGCCACGATTACGTCAGGACTGCCCTGCGTAATGGCATGGGCCTCTCTGACTCGCATCTGGTCGAGGGCCCAGTCGTACGGCTCACGCACGCCCTCCGGCAGCACGCCGCTTTGCTTCTCGGCTATGGCCATGTGACTCTCCTTTAGCGACTATTGGTAACAGATTTCCTTGCAGTATCAGCGAAATATAGTGACCTTGCCTTCTCTCGCCAGGGCCAAATGCCCGGATAGTAACGACCCTCATCCGTCATTCCGGCGAAAGCCGGAATCCAGTCTTCACCACGCACACCCGAGATACCGCCCCGCGATCAACGTTGCAAAGCCAAGCAATGCGCGGGAAGGACGTATTGAAGTGATCTTCTCCTTGTAGCGCGGGGGCTTGTCCCCCGCTCTTGAGATTGAGCACAAGGGCTGAAGACTCGGTGGTAAAGTGTGGTTGCAAGCAGGAGAAGATGGATTCCCGCTTTCGCGGGAATGACGGACGGCGCGCCCCTCGTGTTGCCCTCTCACCTCCGCTCATCTATAGGCAATCTTCAACATACATATGTCGGATGATGCCCCTCTCCCTGTCCTCTCACCCTCACTTGCAGCCCTTTTCAAACACTCAAGAAACGGTTAGAGAGCCGACCACACTTCGCATTCCTAACTCTGCCCAAACCAAGACCATGGTCACTCCGGCGAAAGCCGGAATCCAGTCTTCATTCTCACACAATAGCCACTTCCTGCGGGATCGTCCCCAACCGCTCGAATCCACCTTCCCTAAGCACGTACATGTCCTCCTCGAGCCACGAGGACTCCAGCGAGACCACGTTGTTCTCCGCAAACAAGATTTCCGGCCGCACGTCAACGGCGGACGGCAGCAAGCTGCCGATCAACGGTTCTTCATGTTTATCCATGCCCACGCCGTGAATCCACCAGGCATATTCATCAATGCCCCTAAACTCACGCTGGCAAGCGTCAAAGACCTCTCGCTTAGTCTTGCCGGGGCGCACGAAGTCTTCCATAAAGAGCTGCCGCTCGCGGTGCTCCCGCCAAACTGCCAAGCTTTCCTTGCGCGGCGTGCCGACGCAGAAGTTGAACTTCTGGTCGGAGAAATAGCCGACAGACACTGCAGCAAGGTCGACACGGTAAACCAGACCCGCTTCAACGACACCGGGGCTACGAATCACGGCGGCGTTCGGTTGCTCCCGCAAACTTGTGCCGGTGTGGGGCAGCATCCACGACACCGGCGACGTGTTGATGGGCAGGGCCCCGTTATCCAGCACCGCTTTGGCCCATACGGTCACGAGGTCTTGAAACAAAATCCCCACGCGAACTTCCCGCAGCATCTCGCGATACCCGGCCTCCGAGGCGGCTATCGCCTTACGGAGCCACCGAATCTCCGCCGGCGTCTTGCACGCCCGCGCCTCGGCAAGCAGCAGATCGGCGGAGACAAACGTGGCCTCCGGCAGCAGTTCCTTGAGCCTCTCCAGATCGCTCACTGCTGCAAATTCCATGTCCAGACCGATGCGCGCCCGCGCCAGTCCACGCTGGCGCATCTCATCCGCCAGCACTGTTAGTCGCGCCGCCCGCGTATGGTCAGGAGACAGGCCCTCCACCGGCAGGTCTTCTTCTTGGGGAAGACCACCAAACGTAAACGACCGGCCGGGGGGAATGAGACACGTCATCCACGGCGCCAACCCCTGCGGCTCATTGAGCCACGGCCCTTCGCTGACCGCGCCCGCCAGATACGCGCAGTTGCGCATACCCAGCGTGACCAGCGCATCGAGCCGCTGCTCTGCCATGGATTGTGTTATGCGCGCTATGTCAGCCATGTTCTCGACTCAAATCATCCATGGTGTTAGTCACTGCAGCATCGGATACAACGGATTCACTTGAGAAATAGCAGGACTACGCAACCCGCCCACCTTGTAACCGCCCCAGCTTCAAGCGCGAACACGGCTAGCCCTGCAACGGCTACTGACTCTCTTCTTCGTCCATCCAACCCTCAAAGGTAGCTCGCGTAAGTTCACTTAATTTGGATTTGCGCGCCTCCCAATCGTCGAGTGAATGCAAGGGGAATAGAATCTCCTCTTTCACTCGATCCGTTGGGGCTGCATGGCGGGGGGGTTGTTTCTCAAACGGGATCTTCTCTGGATCCAGTTGGTTAAACTTCTCAATGCATAGTTCAATAGCACGCGGGTAGAACCGCACCTTGATTGCTCGCTTCCCTTTTTCCAATTGGATGGACGAGAAGGCGGGGTAGGAGTATGTCCCCGATTCACTTGGTTTTGACAAGTAGTAAGTTATCCCAGTCTTTGTTGGCTCTGGATACGGGGGAGACGAGTACCTCCCCTGAGTCACTTTGTCCCAGGAACTAGAGAACATATTTCTTGCCGCAGCCATAAGGTCGGCTACGCCCATATCCGTTGCGAGACTCTCAAGCAATCGCATTCGCTCCTCTCGTGATGGATGCTGTGGTACGACAGGGGCTGCTTGCACCTGCTTGGCTAGCAGGGTCTTGCCCGAGTATGCAAATCCATAGAAAGTCAGAAGGGATACATCCACGCCATGTTCAGACAGGTAGTCCACCATGCGCCTAGTGGTATCATCAGTTCCCAGGCCAACGAGGTACATACTCAGTGGTCGTAAAGAGTCCAATGATCCCCTGAACCCTTCCCGATACCACTCCACGAAGTCCTCAATCCTTTCAATGCCGTCTTGACCAGAGTTACCGGAAATAAGCCCGGATAGATCACTTTCGCTCATAGCTTCGAGGGCGGAGGCATAGTCTATCACCTGGGACACAGCGTCTCGGGATAACGTGCCGCGCTTTAGCTCGAATACAGCAAGCTTGCCTTCACCATCTACGCCGAGTAAATCGAGATTCCCGTCGCCGACCGGCGTTTGCCGGCCTACCAGCTTTAGATTAGGCAACAACATGTCCGGGTGTGCGACGAGCGTGTCCTCCAGACTGCTCTCCAAGTCCATCTCCGCCCGCTCAATAGGCACTGCCTGAGATCCTTCAATTGCCCATACCTCGATTTCTTCCATGCCTGTTCCTCTTGGTTCCGGTCATTCAGCCTTTACCACTACTAGCTACCGCTAGACACCGGCTTTCGCCGAGTGACAGACGGCTCCAGCCAGATCGGGCTCGTCCACGCCCGGTTGCCGTCCTGCTGCCGCACGCGCAGGTAGCAGTAGTGGACATCCATCGGTGAGTACCACAATGGCACCTCGTCCTCCAACTTCACGTGCTGTTGCCGGGGCGCATAGCTTCTGACCGTGTCGCCATTCACAACCAGGTCGATCTGTTCGATGTCCGCCGTACCCACCACGTCCGCCGTAAAGCCAAAGCGGTCCGCCTGCACTGTGGAGCCCATCCGCGCGCCGTTCACGCGAAAATCAACGATCATGCGCACGCCGCTGGTGGCGTAGCAGCGCCGGTTGAAGAGCGCGTCGAAGATTGACGGTTTGTCTAACCGTTCCGCCCAGGCACCGGTGAGCCCGGCCACACCGGTCAGCGGGCCCGGTTCCCGGTAGGGATTGGCGGGTCGGCTGTCGTGGGTATCGCTCCCGCTCACGAAGCCGAGCTTCACGCCTTGCATCAGGTACTGGTTGATCTTCTCCTCTTCCACCTCGCCGTCCGTTCTCTGCTTCTGAAATATCTCCGCCAGATGTTCCTGGACGTAGAAGTGCGTATGGAAGTGACCGTGCATTAGCGCGCCCCGGCGCTTCATTTCGCGATAGAACTCTTGATAGTCTTTGCAGAAGACCGTATCCGGGTGAAAACGCGCCTGGAGTTTCGGATCGTGCGCCGCAGGCCGATCTTCGCAGAACACCGGCGGCTGTCCCGCAATCTCCGGGAAGAACGCATGGCGGTGACTCCCGTCGGGAGTGGTGCCGAATTCCGCCGAAGGCAGCGCGACGAACTCCCCGGGCAGGTCGTACTGTTGCCACGCATCCTGGAGCTTTTCCCACGTTTCTTCAATAGAAATACTGTAGGAGAACAACTGGCCGCCGGCAAAGTCGAGGTCATTCACATCTTTGCCCCAGGCAAAGTGATCGACAATGGGGCGCTGGCTGAAGAGCATGCCGTGGGGATCGCCCCAATAGAGCGAGAGGGGCGGCGGCTCCTCTGCCACCCGCACCGGGTTGCTCACCGCCTCGATGCCCCGATACGACGCCGTAACACAGTCAACCGGCCCCCGCACGGGAATCGTCCCTGCGGCGCTAAACGAGCTGAGCGTAACCGTTGTTTCGCCATTGCCGGACCGTAAGGTCACCTCTCCCTGGGCATCGCGTACCGGATTGCCAAACCTATCGGTGACGACGACGCGCGTGGCCGCTTGCCCCGTGGTATGCGAAGGCGTGGTTACTTGCAGCGCCGCCGGTTCAGCCTCCTTGATGGTGAGGGGATGACTCTCCAGTAAGGAGAGTTCCGCGTCACGCGGCAGGAAGTAGTGGTGTTTGTCGCGTTCCGGGTGGTAAAACGTAAGCTCACCGGACGGGTCCTCGACCAGCCAGAAGCGGAAGGCGTCGATGGCATTGCGGGGGAGCAGGAAGCCGTCAGGGGCAGTGCGCAGTTGCACCGTAACACGCTCTGCCTCCATCACTGCGCCCGCAACGCATGTCACGTGCACCACGTGGAGGAATTCAGGCACCGGAGCATGAATATCAAACGTCCGCACCACGCCGCCATTAACGAGCGCCTCGGCCTCCCAGGCCGATCCCGCCGGACCTTGCACCGTAATTGAGTCCGGCCAAGTGAAGTTGAGCACCCACTCGTCAAGCTGGCGAATGTCGAAGAAGAACCAGAGATTCCCACCCGCTTGCAGGCCGCCCGCCGGCGGCGAGTAGTGAAGCTGCAGCGTGACTGTTTCAGCAACTCGCAGCGGGCCGTCCACACTGACCCGGAAGCGCCCGCTCTGCCCCAAAGACATCGTCTCCGCTCCTTGGGCTCTACCGCTTGAAGTGACGGCTTAACAGTATCCCCATGCTACGGTATCGTACCACCAGCGTGCGTCCCGGCAGCCCGCACACGAGCGGGCACGGCGACCTCGCAATCGGACGCGGAGTCCTCGCGCCGTAGCGTACTGCCCCCTACCACTGCCCACCTGCTTGGATGATGCGCTCATTGCGCAGTGCCCGGGAGAAACCTCTCCTCTTGCTACTCCGCTCGTCTGCCCGCCACGGGATAGCACCCAAGCCCACCTGTCCATCTCTCCAGGCCGCCTAGGCCAGGGTCTCCAACCAGACCGGGCTCGTCCATGCGCGGTTGCCGTCCACTTGCCGCACACGCAAGTAGCAGTAGTTGGCGCCAACCGGCGAAAACCGCAATGGTACCTCGTCCTCCAACTGCACGTGCTGCCGATTGGGTGTGTAGCTCTTGGCCGTGTCTCCGTTTACCACCAGGTCAATCTGCTCGATGTCTTCAGTCCCGACGACGTCGGCAGTAAAGCCAAAGCCGTCGGACTTTACCGTGGAGCCTATCCAACTGTCGTTCACACGGAAGTCCACGATGATGCGCACGCCGGTGGTGGCGTAGCAGCGCCGGTTGAAGAGCGCATCGAACAGTGTGGGCCTATCCAGCCGCTCCGCCCACACTCCCGTCAGTCCGGCCGGGCCGGACGGCCCCGGTTCCTTATAGGGGTTCGCGGGCCGGTTGTCGTGCGTGTCGCTTCCGCTGACAATGCCGAGCCTGACGCCCCGCATCAGGAATTGGTTTATCTTTTCCTCTTCCGTAACACCGTCTGTCTGCTGCTTCTGGTAGATCTCGGCCAGGTGTTCCTGCACGTAGAAGTGGGTGTGAAAGTGACCGTGAATGAGCGCGCCCCGCCGTTTCATTTCCCGATAGAACTCTTGATAGTCGTTGCAGTAAACGGTATCGGGATGGTACCGGGCGTGCAGTTTGGGGTCGTTGGCCGCGGGGCGGTCCTCACAGAAGACCGGCGGCTGGCCCTCAGGCGCGGGGAAGAAGCCGTGACGGTGACTGCCGTCGGGACCGGTGGCGAATTCCGCCGACGGCAAGGCGACGAATTCGCCCGGTAGATCATACTTCTTCCATGCGTCCTGCAATTCTTCCCATTTCTCGCTTATGCAGATGCTGTAGGAAAAGAGCTGGCCCCCTGCGAAGTCGAGATCGTTTACGTCCTTGCCCCATGCGAAGTGCTCGACAATCGGGCGCTGGTTGAAGAGCATGCCGTGGGGGTCTCCCCAATAGAGCGTGTACGGCTCGGTGTCTTTGTCAACGCGCACCGGATTGCTCACGGCCTGGATGTCCCCGTATGCCGCCGTTACACGATCGGCAGGACCCTGCACCTGCACCGTACCCTCAGCGCTGAAAGAATTGAGTGCAGCAGTTGTCTCACCACTGCCGGTACGCAGGGCAACTTCACCTTCCGGGTCGTGGACAGGATTGCCAAACCTATCCGTAACGACGACCCGGGTCGTTGCTTGTCCCGCGGCAAGAGAGGGAGTGGTCACTTGGAGCACAGCCGGTTCGGCGGCAGTAATCGTGAGCGGGTTACTCTCCAAAACCGAGAGTTTCGTCTCACGCGGTAGAAAGTAGTGATATTTTTCGCGGTCGGGATGGTATAGCTCAAGTTCTCCAGCCAAGTCTTCCACCAACCAGAAGCGGAAGGAGTCGATGGCATTTACCGGTAATAGGAAGCCCTCGGGTACGCTGCGCAGCTCTACGGCAATCTGCTCGCCTGCCGCGACCGAACCGCTAGCGCACCTCACGTGCACCGCATGGAGGAATTCGGGTGCTGGAGGATGAATATCAAACGTCCGCACCGTGCCGCCGTTGACGAGCGCCTCTGCTTCCCAGGAAGTTCCAGCCGGCCCCTCGACAGTGATGCCGCCCGATGCTTCAAATGCGTGCCTGCGATCGCCAAACTGACGGATGTCGTAGAAAAACCAGAGGTTGCCACCGGACTGCATGCCGCCAGCAGGAGGCGTGTAGTGCAACTTCAGAGCCACAGTCTCCGCAACCTGCAGCAGTCCTTCCGCACTAACCTGAAACCGTCCGTTGGCACTCGCAGACATTACTCACCGCCACCTTTCATCCAACTGCTTGAATTCCCTTGAATTCGGCGCTATTGCCCTGCGGTATCGTATCACAGCATGCCGCAGGGCGCTTTTGCATATTGCCAGTTGTAGGGGCGGTTCGCGAACCGCCCTTACGCAGGATTGCATCGCCACGCTTACGAAGCATGCAGGAACAGCATAAGACGGAGAAGATGGATTCCCGTTATCACGGGAATCACCATGGCCTTGCTCAGGCCACACAAGTTGTAGGGGCGGTTCGCGAACCGCCCCTACGCAGGACTGCAAGCCCACGCTTGAAAACGTGCAGGCACAGCATGAAACGGAGAAGATGGATTCCGCGTCCCCGCACGGGGGCGCGTTTACACGGGAATGGCCGATGTTCTCCGCTTCCGCCGTAGCGCGGGGGCTTGTCCCCCGCTCCTGTGCGTGAGCATGAGGGCTGAAGATTCAGTGGTGAAGTGTGGTTGAGGGAAAGTGAAGATGGATTCCGGCTTGCGCCGGAATTAAGGACGACGCGTCCCTCGCGCTACCCTCGCACCTTCGCTCATCTGTAGGACTCATTCAACATACAAACGACGGAATTCCCATCCACCTGAATGAATATCGCCAACGTTCAGAGGGCAAGCTGCGTAAATTGCTTAGAAGACGCGGCGGGCGTCCTCAATCCAAATGGGGCTCGACCACGCCATCTCGCCGTCTTCCTGCGTTACCCGCACGTAGTACCAGTCGGCACGGTCTTGGGGCATTTCCATGTCATCCAACGAGAAGACGCACTCCCAGCCGGGCTTCTCAACCACATGCCAGTCGTGATTGTTCTTGACCACGACAACCTTGGCAAGCGGCGCGGTGCCGTGCACGCGCACGCGCATCTGTTTGGGCGGCGTTTGCACACTGATCGTCTCGCCCATGGGCTGGTTGTCCACACTGAAGTCTAGGTAAATGCGCACACCGGTGGTGCCAATGGCGCGGCGGTTCCAGAGCGAACTGAACATGGCGTCGCGCTCGCGGCGGCGCGACCAGAGACCCGTCATGCCGGCGTGGTGGTTGAAGGTCGTCAGCTTAATGGGCAAGTGTGCAATCTGCACGCTGCTCGTGGGACGGCCGTCGTGACTCTCGCTGCCTCCCACGAAGCCAAACCGAAATCCTTGCCGCAGCCCATCCTGCAAGAAATGTCCAGTGGCCTCGAAAGGAGGATACTCCGCTTGAGGCTCGTCCCATTGCGTCCGTTCATTCCTCCCCTTGAGGGCGTAGGGCTCGCCCTCGTGCTCGCTGCTGCCCCAATGGCTGTAAACTTCCATCAGACGCTCGAACTCCGGGTCCATGGTCTCCCAATTGTGCCAGATGCGATTGCCCAGGCGGGCGGGGTGATGGGGTATCGAAAGAATGTCCCTGCCGGTTCGGGAAAGGCTTCTGAAGACGTTGAAGAGGTCTTGGGGAGTATTGGAGCCCTTCCAGTTGCTGGAGATGAGCGGCATGTCGCCGTGGCGGAAGATCACGTTGCGGTGGCCGCAGTCGGCGTCCGGACCCCGGTTCCACGACCACTCGTAACCCAGCAGCGTTACGAATCGCTCCGGTTGGTTGAAGTACTCCGCGCCTTCTTGTATTTCGCGCCATTCGTCCGTGCTTAGCGCGTAGTCGTGGTCGGTCAGCGCCGTGAAGTCCAAGTGCACCACGTCGCGGGCAAATCTGTACACTTCATCTACAGTGGCAGGCCCGTAGCTCCACAGGAGGGGATCGGTGCGCTTGCGGCTGGGATTCTCCAGACGGTGACAGTGCAGGTCGCCCCAGTAGAGCTTGTGGTCGCCTTTGTACATGAACGCAGGCGCCCAGGCCGGATTGCTGACGGCTTCGATGCCGGTCTCGCGATCTCGCGCGCGCACGCGAAAGACCCGATCTTTCTCCGCAACCGCACCCCGCACAGCATGATGGCTGTCGTACTCCGGCAACATAGGCACATCTGCCGGGACCTCACCGCTTGCTCCCTCTATGGAAAGTACCAGGTGGGCGCTCTGCTGCGGCAGGTGGAACCCCCACCTATCCCGCAACTCAAGGCCGATCGCGAATTCGCCGTTGCTCACGTCCGGCGGCACTATGCTGGGCACGGTCACGCGGATTTCCGCTAGCTCCGGTGTTCCCTGGTAGTCCAGCGGCAGCCGAATGAGGTTGGGGTCGAATTCTGCGGCGGTCACTATTTCACTCCTCACCTGATCCAAATGCCAAAATTGAAATCGTGCCTCACAAGAATCTTCTCCTACAGGCTGCTGACAAGAATAACAGAGCACCCAGCACTCCCGCCGCTTGGCGAGGTATTGGGTGCTCCATTTCCACCGTCAGAGCGGTCGCGCCAGCGCCGCAACGCCTGCGCAAGACCGCCTAGTGTAGTTTCTTACTCGCGCGCCAGCCACTCGTCGAGGACCGTCTGCGCTTGTGCCTCAGTGTTGCGCAAGCCTTCCTCGATGGTGGTCTTGCCGGTGAGCATGTCGGGCACGCCGCCGCTCATGATGCCGAGCATCTCGTTCGCGCCGGGGGCAGAGACCACAAAGCGTCGGCCTTCCATGACGTCAACCTGATGGATGACGAACGGATCGCCGCCGTGGTAGGCCTCACTGTACGACGTGTCAACGCGAATTGGGAGGCGGTCGAAGTGCTTGGCCCAGCGGATATTCACGTCATCTACGCCGAAGTGCTCCATGAACGTCCAGCCAAGGTCTTTGTGCGTAGCGCCCACGGGCAGCACCCACGTATGGCAGCCGCCGTACGTGCGGTTGAAGCCGTCGGCGGGCTTGGGCCAGTGACCCCAGTGATACTCAAGGTCCGGCGCTTCCTTGGCGATGCTCTCAAACCGGATGGAGCCGGTATCGTAGAGGTTTGCCAAACGGCTGCCGTAGAAGTGTGCCCGGGCATTCTCATCGCCCTTGAACTCCTGCAAAGCGTCGTAGCCGCCCTGCATGTCGTGCACCTTCTTCAGCCACGCCATGCCTTCGCGGCCTTCCTCGGTATTGAGGGTGATCTTGGTGGCGTCTTCGTTAATGTTCTCGCCACCAAGCTGCCACATGGGCACCATCCACACGTGACGGTTAGCCCACAACGGACCCCACGCCACCTGCTCAATGGTATTGCCGCCCTTGAATGACTTGGAGATTACATCCTCTATGTCCGTCCACGTCACCGGCGGGTTCTCCGGATCGAGGCCCGCATCCAGGTAGAGATTGTCGTGGATGTAGAAGAAGCGCACGTCCGGGCCGAAAGGCATGCTCCACACCTGGCCTTTGTGGTCCATGTCGATGCGCAAGGACGGCCAGATGTCATCCTTATTGATGACCGGCGATTGGGCGTAATACTGTTCCAGGCTATCGACGATGCCGCCGGCCGCCACCTGCTGGTTCTGCCAGACGCCCACCTGACCGATGTCAGGAGACGCATTCGCTGCTTGCGCGGCAATTAAGATGGTGAAGCGGTTGCCTTCCGGGATGAGGTCTTTGACCGTAAGACCCTCGACCAGGGCCTCGATCTCTTGCTTGACCTCCAGGCCCAGGCCCTGTGAAAGGTCCCACCGGGCGGTCGTCCACACCTCTAGCTCGACAGCCTCTGCCGGTGCGGGTTGTGCTTCCTCTGCTTTCGGCGCTTCCTCTTCCGCCGGCGCATCTGCGGATTCCATCGGGGCCGCCTGGCCACAGGCGACAAACAACGCACCTGCCGCCGTCGCGCCTACACCACCGAGGAACGTCCGTCTGAGAATTTTATCTCGCATATTCCTCTCCTTATACTTCACGAACACGTCCCAGACTCTCACTCAAACTCTAGTCCCAATTTGGTTTGAGTGCAACCACACCCTACGGAGCGGCAAAGACTCCGCATGGTAGGGGCGGTTCGCGACCCGCCCCTGCGGATGTCGCCATGACTCCGTTTGTCTATACTAGATGGACGGATGCAGTCCTCCGTGGAACGCCGACGAAAAGGAAAGTCATGGCGGAATGGCGCTACGCAAAGCTCACCTGGCCGGAAGTGCGACAGGCAGCGCGGGAGCAAAAGGCCGTCTTGTTGCCCGTAGCGGCCATCGAACAGCACGGTCCGCATTTACCGATAGACACTGATAACGTCGCGGCGCTCGCCGTCTGCGAGCGCGCGGCACAAGCCGCTTCTAGCAAACTCCTCTGCGCGCCGCCGATCCACTACGGCTTCAACGAGCACAATATGGACTTTCCCGGCACTATCTCAGTCCAGGCGCAGCACTTCATCGACTATTGCTACGACGTGGCGGTGAGCTTTGCGCGCCATCGCTTTCCAATCATCCTCTTTGTAAACGGACACGCCTCAAACGACCCACTGCTGCAAGTCGCCGCGCGCCTCGCCACACTGCACTCCGACGCCGCGTGCGCTCTCGTATCCTATTGGGACCTTGCAAAGGAAGAAGTTGAAGAATGGCGGGAATCTGAGTATCCCGGCGGCATGGATCACGCCGGCGAATTTGAGACCTCAATCTACTTGGCGCTCGATCCGGCACGCGTGCAAATGGACAAGGCGCAAGCCGACTACAGAATCCGCACCAAATGGCACTACCGCGACCTGATGGGCGGCTCGCCGGTGAAATACGTGGACCACCTCAGCAAGATGTCGGCAGACGGCACCGGCGGCGATCCTACCCTCGGCGCGGCCTGGAAAGGCGAGCGCATTCTGGAGACGGTGAGCCAGGCCATCATCGAGGTTGTGGAAGACATTCGCGGCTTGCAGTACGGTCCAAGAGTGGACCACCACTGAAAGCCAATACCAGACTGATTGCAACCCACCACGGGTACCGGCTAAGACAGCACTTCATTCACCAGCGACAGGCCGGCATCCAGTCGCTGCGGCCAGTCCGGGGCAAGGTGGCGCACGGGGTTGGTGCAGACCCGGAAGATACAAACGGCCTCACGCAGATTGAGATCCCGCTCTTCCCAGCCAAAACGTTGCAACGCTGCGGAGCGAAAGGCCTGGTAATAAGCGCCGCTCGCCTTCGACTCCCCTTCGCGCCCAAACCGTGCCGTCCAACGCATGTGGGCGAGAAAATTGCCCACGTCGATCATTGGATCGCCTAATCCGGTTTCCTCAAAGTCTACGAGTGCAAGTCTGCCGTCGAAAACACGAATCATCTGGTCGTCATAGAAGTCATTGTGAGCGACGGATGAAGGTTGCCACGCTCTGGCAAAGTCGTCCAGCACTGCGGTTGCATCCTGCAGCTTGAGGCGGATTGCGGCGTGATCTCGCAGTACCTGCCGGAAGACGCGCCTGGCGCGACGGTAGGCTCCGTGGAGGTTCAACGGGCGGGCGTCGCCGGCCGCTGGAGGGGTTTCCCATAGCTGCTCAAGACTGTCAAGAATTGGATTGAGGTCTACGTCTTCTCCTCTGCGGATGAGGCGGCGCACATTCTTGCCCGGTATTTCGGCCAGCCACACGACGCCACCTTCGGCCCAGCAGCCTGCCAAACGGGGCAGCACAAATCCGGTCTGCCCAACGAGCTCTGCAGCAGCCATAAGTCGCGGCACACGGCCGGGCCGCATAACCCGCACGTAGAAGCGCACGCGGCCATGCTTTTGACGCAATACGGCATGTCCGCCAGGTCTGTAGCGCACAAGATCCAACCGCACGCGCTGTACTGACGTCGCGAGCACATACCGGCTGAGCAAGCGGCTGGCCGCCAGTGGAGAGGCTGCCTCCGCAAGGCCGGGCAGGGAGGGGTCATCGGGGTAGCAAAAGAACCGCGGCGGCCGGTCGCGGATGAGCTCGATAGCGAACTGCTGCTGGGTGACGAATTCGTCCCAGGGCCACTCAGCGACGTAGGTGGCCGTTACGCTCCGTCTGGGATTGTAGCTCAGTTGGCGCAAGCGCAGCCGCTGCGGTATCTCCTCCGGCTCACCAAGCCTGGAACAGTACGTGCGCCAGACCCAATCTCCATCAAAGAGGCTAGGAAAGTCGCTCAGGCGCTGATCGTCCGGGAATGCCACCTGCGGAGACAAGGGCGGAGCGGTAAGCAAGCTCGACACGTCATGCCCGCTTCAATGTGCGGCAGACTCCCGGTGTTTCGCGGCTAGTCGCTGTCATCATCACTATCGACATCTTCCGAGCCGCTCTCGATTGGGGTATCGTCGGTTGAGTCAGTATCGGTGACCGTCACTGAAGTACCGTCATCCGTAGCCGTCGCCGTGGCGGTTGCTGTCTGGTTGCCTGTGGCAGTCGCCGTTGCCGTGTCGGTCGCAGTCGTTGTGGAGACATTCTGGCCGGGAGGCGTGTCGTCGGTACCAGTTTGAGTTGCAGAGGTGCCGTCGTCTGTCGCCGTGGCTGTTGCCGTAGCGGTCAGATCACCGGTTCCCGTCGCGGTCGCCGTCGCCGTCGCCGTTTGATCGCCTGTCCCCGTCGCTGTTGCCGTGTCTGTTGCAGTAATGGTCGCTACATTCTGACTCTCAGGCGTATCGTCCGTTTCGGTATGCGTTACTGAGGTACCGTCGTCGGTCGCGGTCGCCGTCGCTGTCGCCGTTTGATCGCCTGTTCCTGTCGCTGTTGCGGTTGCCGTTGCGGTTTCAGTGTCGTCGTCCAAGTCGTCATCGTCGTCATCATCTTCAATCTTGTTGACCAAACGTAGAAGAATTGCCTCCCTACTATCGGGAGCCGTGGGACCTGTTCCCGGGGCCGGACTTGAGGGAGTTGTGGCTGGCTCGAGCGCCAAGCGCACAAGACTATCCGCCGACAGACCGTACGTGCCCTCCCACGTTGGCGGATCAAGCACGAATTCTCCATAATTACCGCTGTCTATGCCGAAGAGTTCCACATCGTTCAAAGACTGTATGTGCAGTAATTGTGGGTCCGTCCACTCCGTTTCCCACTTAACCAGATAGATGGGATCGCCATCTTTCAGCAATCCGGTGGAAAGCCATGGATCGCCGACATCCAAGACCTGGAGCTCTTCTAAGCTGACCTCTACGCGCTTATTCCAGTCTATGAGACGCCCGGAAAGGGCGCGTGTATCGCCGCCCCAATGCAGGACACCTTCATCATCAGCAAACCAAAGGTGGGGAGTGCCCTGCAGGGAAACGACAGTGCCGGGAGGCAGCGTGACCTCCGCCTGCACTTCCAAGGCCGGAGAAAGTGCGGCAAAAACCAGGACAGCAAAGACGAGGACGCTTATTGGGACCTGAAGGTACTTCACCGGGATCTCCCATCCAGGCAGCGAACAAAGCTGCACAATTCATGCAGCCTTTCGCAGGCGTGACTCCCTACCTTCAACATACCCTAAATGAAAGAGTCTTGACTGTCAAATCTATAAACGTATATGAACTAGGATACAGTCTCCGGAACTGACAGTAATGTGCCTTGAACTAGGTGCTGTATGCTTACGCCGGCGCGGGGAACGCGTCACAGAGATCGAGCACGTCCCGCTGTACTCGCTGCAACGTGGCCGCGTCCTTGCGATTGTGGACTACCTCTGCCATGCCGGTCCCGATGCGCTGCATTTCCGGCACGCCCATGCCGCGCGACGTAACCGCCGGCGACCCAATGCGAATGCCACTGGTCACAAACGCCGAGCGAGTCTCGCGCGGTACCGTGTTCTTGTTTACGGTGATGTTGGCCTTGGCCAGAGCAGCCTCCACCACCTTGCCGGAGGGTCCCTCTTTGCCAAAGTCCACGACCATGAGGTGGTTATCCGTGCCATCGGAGACAACGCGCAGGCCGTGCTCCCTGAGAGTCGTGGCAAGCGCGTCTGCGTTTTCTAGGACGGACTCGCTATACGCCCTGAATTCCGGCGTCATCGCCTCCGCCAATGCTACCGCTTTGCCTGCCATGATGTGCATGAATGGGCCGCCTTGCAGGCCGGGAAATATCGCGCTATCCACCTTCTTGGCAAACTCCTCCTGGCAGAGGATTATGCCGCCGCGAGGCCCACGCAGCGTCTTGTGGGTGGACGAGGTTACGAAATGCGCGTGGGGCACCGGGCTGGGATGGAGGCCGGTGGCGACGAGACCGGCAATGTGCGCCATGTCTACCATGAAGAGCGCGCCGACGGAGTCTGCAATTTCTCTCAAGCGGGCGAAGTCAATGATGCGCGAGTAAGCCGTAGCCCCACCGACGATTAAGCGCGGCTGGCACTCGTGGGCAATGCGCTCCACCTCGGCGTAATCGATGAGCTCCGTATCCAGATTCACCCCATAGGGGACGAATTTATAGACGAGTCCGGAAAAGTTCTTGGGGTGCCCGTGAGTGAGGTGCCCGCCTTGGGCTAGGGACATGCCCATGACCG
This sequence comes from Chloroflexota bacterium, assembly GCA_026710945.1. Classification (NCBI taxonomy): domain Bacteria; kingdom Bacillati; phylum Chloroflexota; species Chloroflexota bacterium. The sequence goes on along the minus strand of JAPOQA010000013.1, from coordinate 35,643 downwards.
TATCGCCGGGCTCCAGCATGGCAAGGTAGACCGCGGCATTGGGATTGGAACCGGAATATGGCTGCACGTTGGCGTGTTCCGCGCCGAAGAGCGCCTTTGCGCGATCGATTGCCAGTTGCTCGATCTCATCCACGAATTCGCAGCCGCCGTAATAGCGCCGTCCCGGATAGCCTTCAGCGTACTTGTTCGTAAGAATAGAGCCGCACGCCTCGCGAACCGCTACGCTCGTGTAATTCTCGGAAGCGATGAGTTCCAGGTGGTCTTCCTGGCGTTGGCGCTCTTTCACAATCCATTGGTAGACTGCCGGGTCTTGCCGGGCGATTGACTCTAGTCCGGCGAGATCCTCTTGTACGGCGTCTGCGACGAAGTCGGCGTTTGCTACGAAGTCGGCGTCTGCGACGAAGTTGGCCACGTCTGGGTTTCCTTTCTAGTAATCATTTGTCATGACGGCCAGTACTCCACACACTACGAATGTACGTAAATGGGGCAACGTCTGCGCTCCATGATCCTGCCTTAATCGTAGCACAGGGCCACTCCCTACAGACCACCTTGCGTACCAAATTCGCCGGCAACCGCGAAGGCGCAAACATGGTCGAACGCAGCAGTGGGATCCCTGGAACCTTCATTGGCAAGAATTGCCTGTGCAGGTCATGCGACCTGCCAAGAGTTGGGGTATAGTGAGGTGAAGGGCGTGAAACGCTGCCGGCATGGGAATAAGGCGGTGCTGGATGCAAGAGGCTGAACGTCAGTCAGAGCGAGGGACGGTACAGGTAGAACTGGAGCGGCCGCTCATCTTCGTGCTGACCGCCGCCATCTTGCTGCTTGCGCTAATCTCCGGCATCAACGTGCTCTATTCCTTCCTCTACGCCATGCTCGGCCTCATTGCCCTGAGCTATTTCTGGACGACCCGGAATATCCGCAACCTAACCGTGGAGCGCCATCTTCTCTCCAAGTGGGCGACGCTCGGCGATGAGATTGTGGAGACGTTTCGCGTAGATAATTACGGTGCGCTGCCCGTGCTTTGGGTGGAAGTGAACGACCACTCAGACGTACCCGGTTACGAGGCCGGCATCGTCACCGGACTGGGACCCCGCGAGCACCGGGAATGGAAGTCGCGCGCTGTGTGCAGCCGCCGCGGACTCTATCGTCTGGGACCTCTGCGCGTGTTTACGGGCGACCCGTTCGGCATCTTTCGCGCCACCAAGGTGCTGCCGGATGAAGCGACATTTCTCGTCTACCCGCCTATAACCGAGGTGCCGGGGCTTGCCCTGCCGACGGGACGCCAGACGGGAGAATCACGCTCCTTGCGGCGCGCCTTGCACCTCACCACCGATGCCGCCAGTGTCCGTGAATACGTGCCCGGAGACGCCTTGCACATCATTCATTGGCCCACCACTGCCCGACGCGGCCGCCTACAGACGAAGGAATTCGATATGGAACCGGGCGGCAGCACCTGGATCTTGCTCGACCTGGATAGGTCGGTTCAGGCAGGTGAAGAAGATGAGTCTACGGAGGAATATACCGTTAAGCTCGCCGCCGCATTGGTGTACCGCTTGATACGTGAGCAGAAGTCGATTGGCCTAATTACCTACGGCGACGAGCAACGGGTCTTGCGCGCGAATAAGGGCAGCCAGCACATGTGGCGCATCATGGAGATACTGGCGGTCATTCGTGCCCGAGGCACCGCCAAGGTAGGAGAGGTGTTGTCTGAAGTCGCACCGCAAATCCGGGGCAGCATGAGCCTTATCGTCATTACGCCAAGCACCGACCCCGAGTTGGCGCCAATCCTGGTTAATGTGTCCCGCAGAGGTATACGACCCACAGTGCTCCATCTGGTGCCGGAAACTTTCGGCAGCGCCAAGCCAAGTGCTCCATTGCAGAGTGCGCTTGGCGCCGCCGGGATCTCGTATATTGAAATTGAGCAGGGGCAGGAGTTCCGCACAATCGCCTTGGAAAAGGGCGACGAGGATATCCGGCGCCGCGCACAAACAGTGGAAACCACCGCAACGGGCCGAGTCCATGGTCTGAGCGCAGGCTAGCAGTATGGCGAACTTCGTTTACTCCGACACGTCGTCTGATGACAAGCCGAGCTTGCTTGAAACCTTGCTCCAGAACTGGCTAACCCTCCTGCTCTTGGCTGCCATGGTTCTGGTAAGTTCCTGGGCCATCCATCAGTCCGGCTGGGCAACAGGCACTGAAGCCATCTTTTCCACCGCCACAATCGGCCTGGCCGTGGGCTTTCTTGCCGCCCACACATCGTGGCGAACCCGCAAGGGCTGGCTAATTGGCGCTGCCATCGGCCTTGTCTATTGCTTCTTGCTCGTGAGTGAAGCCCTGCCGCCGGTCGACCGCATTTTCCAAGACGCCTTCGCGCTGCTCCTGAATACGCTCACGTGGATCCTTGGCGCGTTGGGCGGTCTGCTTGGCGGTCGCGGAGTGCCGCAACCGATTCCTCCGGTGGATGCGGCATCCACCTTTGTTACCAATGCCAGTGACTTTGGCGTTCGCTTAGTCGATTGGACGCAGGCAGGTATCAGAGGCACCTACTCTGAGGACAACGGTGTGTTCGTTTTCTGGATCACACTCGTCGGATGGGCAATTGGGTTCGTGGCGACGTGGGGTTTCTTCCGGCACAACGACGTGCTCATTGCGGCAATCGTACCCGGCGTTGCAATGGTCATCAATTTGGCCTACTCCGGCCAGGGGCGTTGGCCCTTCGTCCTGTTTCTCGCCGCGACGCTCCTGCTCATGGTGCGCTTGAATCTTCACGCGCTTCACAAACGATGGGAGTCACGCAAGCTCGACTACGCCACGGAAGTAGGACTGGACGTCTTGATTGCGAGCGTGATTCTGACAACCGCGATTACGTTCATGGCGACCATGGCCCCGCGAGTGGGCAGCAATCCGATATCAGAGACGTTCTGGACAGTTTTCGGCGGTGAGTGGTCGGAGATTGACAACACCACAAAGCGTCTATTCTCAGGCATTCAGAATCCTACCGGCGTAGGTCTCATCTTGGGCTCCGACAATCGTCTCTTTAGCGGGCCAAGGCGATTCAGCCAACCGTACCGCATGTATGTGACAACAGACGAAAGAAACTTCAACGGCTACTGGCGCGGCGCGACGTTCGATGCCTATACCGGCTATACCTGGTACAACACCAGCGGGACGCTGCTCGACCGGAGAGCGAATGAAGAGCCTATTCCACCGCCTCCCGTGAGCTATCGTCGGCCGGCAACTTTCGCGTTCCGCATTGTGGATAGCCCGAGCGACATCGTCTTTGCGCCGGACTTTCCTACAAGCATAAGTATTCCGTACCGTGTGCAGGTAGCGTCCACGGACATACCGCTCGACTATGACCTACTGCGTGCGCGACGCGTTGCGGTGCCCGACCTGGAGTATACCCTGGAGAGCCTGGTTACTACGGCCACAGAAGACCAACTCCTCAACGCCCAGGGCGAGGTCCCCGCGGAAATCCGCCGGTATATGCAATCGCCAAGGTTGCCTCAGCGCGTGGTGGACTTGACGAAGACCGTTGTGCGCGGGAAGGAATCACAATACGAGAAGGCCCTGGCGATCGAGCTGTTCCTGCGGCGAATACCCTATTCGATTGCCATTCCGCCACCGCCTGCGGACAAGGATGCGGTTGACTATTTCCTCTTCGAGGCTAAGCGCGGTTATGCGGACTACTATGCCAGCACCATGGTGGTCATGCTGCGCACGGTGGGCGTTCCTGCCCGCCTGGCCGTGGGATTCGCCACCGGCCGATACGACGTGGCGCAACGAAGATTCGTCGTGACCGAAAAACAGGCGCATACGTGGCCGGAAGTGTATTTCGCGGGCCTTGGTTGGATTCCCTTCGAGCCCAGCCCCAACCAGACGCCTATTGACCGCGGCATTCTCGCATCTGAGATCAGCGGCTCGGCAAACCCTGAACTCGACGAATTCTACGACGAGCTCGGTGATGAGGACTTCCTGGTTACCGGCGCGGCCACCGTGCTTGGCGGGAGTGTACCGGGAACCAGCATACTCGGGGTGGAAGTCCCCAATCTGCCCGATCTCCGCCCGCTACTATTGGTTTTGGCCGCTATCGTCGCAGGCTGGTTCACCTACAGTTTTGTGCAAGAGCGGCGCATGAAACCCCACCAAATGGTGCGGCACGTCTACCGGAAGCTTGTGCGCGCCGGCAAGCTCGCAGGTATACCCGGCTCTACGGCGCTTACCCCCCATGAATACGGTTTTCGGTTGCTCAACGACGTGCACGCGATTTCTGATAAGCGCTTTCCTGATGGTGCGGTACGGGCGATCTGCGCGACGTATGCGGAGTCGCTCTATAGCGGGCAAGGCATCTCATCAACGCAGAAGAACACGGCGGTCAAGGCCTGGAGGCGGCTCCGTTGGCGGCTCTATCGCCGAGGACTACGCTTGGGGGCAAAGCGGCTCATTCCCTTCTTGCGCAAGAGAACGCCCGTCAGCGCTTCTGCAAGCAGTACTCATCAGTAGCATCGCATAAGTACAGAGCGCGTGGACGCCACGCCGGACGTTGCACGTGGCGCATGCGTTATTGCCAGAGGTGAGCATATACTATAGAAGTATCAATCTTTCGTCTTTCAGAATCACAATGACGAGAAAGGATAGCGGACTTGGGTCTTAGCGAAATTCGCGACATTGCGGTCATTGTGCTCGCCCTCGTGTCAGCACTCATGGCGTTTTCAGTCCTCTTTTTGGTACTGTCGGTAGTACGACTTGCCGGCACTATTCAGGACGAGATTAGGCCGCTGCTCCGATCTCTTACCGAGACCAGCAATACGGTAAAAGGGACGACACAGTTTGTAAGCGAAGCCGTTGTGAGGCCCACTGCCAAGGCCGCAGGCAGGACCATTGGCATACTGCGGTTCACACGCACGCTAGTGGATGCCGTAACACGTGTAAGGAAGAGATAGCACAAGGAGCACAAGTTAATGCTAGGGTTTACGGTCGGATTTGCGATGGGAATTTCCCTTGGCATGGTAGTTGGCGGTCTATTGGCTCCGAGCAATGGAGAGACATTCAGAGAGAGCATTCGCCGCCAGATTGAAGTAGCCAGAACCGAAGCCGCGCAGGCGGCGCAAGACACCGAACAGGAGCTCCTCGCCCGCTTCGAGGAAGCGAAGCAGTGAAGAAAGCATGACGCTGGCACACTGGCGCGATATAGCGGTCCTCATCCTTGTCATCGAAGCGCTAATCGGCACCGTACTCTTCTTGGCCTTAACTCTCATTCTCGCGGGCATTGTACGCCGGTCCAACACTGCCCTGCGTGACGTGCTGCACAGTGGTCAGGCTCATGCGGCCAGTATTGCAGCACACACCGATGAGATTTCACGAGAGCGGCTTGTGAAGCCCGTGGTGCGCCTTCACGCGGCCCATGCCGGCGCGCGCGCCTTCCTGCGGAGCTTAGCAAAGAATGTGCCCTTACCTCATCGCTAAGGCCCGATAGTCGCATCGCCCTACTGCACCTGGCACCGCGCATTGTCACACCGCTCGATCACGCTACCTCAGCCATGGTCTGGCCGTGCAGGCGCGCGCTGCCGCTGCTTGGCAGCAACCGCTTATTGTCGCGTGGTAGAGTGCTTTAAGCGAGTTTATTGTAGGCATCGAGCGCTGCCACTTTGTAGCACTCGGCGAGCGTGGGATAGTTGAAGACATTGTCCACAAAGAAGTCGAGCGTGCCGCCAAGGGCCATCGCCGTCTGTCCGATATGGACTAATTCCGAAGCGCCGGTGCCGAGCAGATGGACACCGAGTATGGTCCTGTCGTCGGCGTGAATAAGGAGCTTTACCAGACCATTTGGATCGCCGATGATTTGCCCGCGAGCAATTTCGCGATACCTGGCCACTCCAATCTCATAGGGGATCCCGGCCTCGCTCAGCTCTTTCTCGGTCTGTCCGACCATTGAAGTTTCCGGAATCGTATATATCCCATACGGGAAGAGGTTTGAATTAAAGGAGCCGCCTTCACCAAATGCGTGGCGGGCAGCCAGCCTGCCTTGTTCCATAGAAGATGCCGCCAAGGCCGGAAATCCAATCACGTCGCCGCAGGCATAGATGTGGGGCACTTCGGTTTGAAACTGATCGTTGACTTGCAGCCGTCCCCGCTTGTCCGCCTCCAGGCCGGCGGCGGCCAAGTTGAGTGTATCCGTGTTCCCCTGGCGGCCCCCAGCATAGAGAAGGTGGTCGGCCATAATCGTCTTGCGGCTGCGGGTGCGGGCGACAATGCGGTGTCCCTCATCGCTCACTCCTGCCACCTCTTCGCGAAATCGGAACGTAATTCCCGCTTCCCGCATGTGGTAGGAAAGCGCTTCTCGAATCTCTTCATCGATAAAGTCAAGCATCTCATCGCGTTGCTCGACGAGGGTCACATCTATGCCTAGCGCCGCAAAGATACACGCATACTCGACTCCAATGACGCCCGCACCGACGATTGCGAGACGTTTAGGGAGTTCCTGAAGCATATACACGCCATCGGTATCGATAATTGTTCGGCCGTTGAAGGGCACCATGGCGGAGTGCGCCGGACGACTCCCTGTTGCGATGATGACGTGGCCCGCTTCGATTTCTTCCGCCTTTCCGTCTTCCAAGGCAATGGTGACATGGTGCGGACCGGTAAATTCGGCATCTCCGTAGAGAGGAGTCACACCGTTGCGAGAGAGCTGCAACTCTAATACGTCGGTCTCATTCTTAATGACGTGCTCACAGCGAAACATCAAATCGGCAATCGTGATGTTTTCCTTGACCGTGTACGTGATTCCATAGATATTTCGCTCAAAGAAGCCGGTGAGATAGAGCACTGCCTGCCGCAGGGTCTTGCTCGGGATCGAGCCAGCATTAACCAAGTTGCCACCCACAAAGCGCCGGCGCTCGATGGCAACCACCGACTTGCCAAGCTTCGCAGCTTGAATAGCGGCGCGGTGGCCGGCAGGACCGGTGCCGATGACGACCAGGTCTACTTTTCGCATGCAATAAACTCTCTATGCAAGTGCATACCTATGTCACCTCAGTGGATCGGGCCGCTGACCGCTTCCGTACGATAGAAGGCCCTCATCGCGCCAGCAGCATGTGCTTGTGCCCATTGCCTCGGTCAGTCGCAGCCTACAAGAATCACCTCGATTGACCGCAGTGCGCCTTACTCTAAGTATACCTTCTTAATGGTGAGGCGCAGCCCCTGCAGCGGTAGCACCGCAACAATTAACCGTTTGGTAAAGTACCGGCCGGCTACCGGCCCGGCAACTCTAGGACTCACCACGGGGACGAGACCATTTCAGGCACATCCTTCAATCGTGCGGCCCTATAGTGAGAACGCTGACGGTGAATACCGGGACGCACACTGGCGGCAAGAGAGAATCTTGCCTGTAGTCACCGCCTCACCCGTCAGAAAGAGTCGGTCGGGATACTGAAGTACCGAGATGAACGTCATCCGACTAGCCATTGCATCTCGGCCCTGCTATACTATTTTGGAGCAGAAACACCTCGTTCGCTCTGATTTCCTCGGCTTTGCACTGTTCTTCCGCACCCAATCTCCGCTTTTTTGCGTCCGTTGCATCGCTACCTTCCCAGGATTCCCAGATTAACTACCGTAGATTTGTGCTCTTGTTATTTGAGCTACCAGCATTCTCTCAAACTGCGGCTTGCCAAAGCATCGGCAATTGTGATTCGAATTGTAGCGAAAATTGATTTGCATAGGGATTGCCGCAGTTTTGGACAGCCTTGGTGAGTGCTTAGGGAGACTACTATTCCATTTGTCCTTCCCGCCATGTGACTTGACCTTCTGAACTATTGTCCTACCCTCCATGTCCGGCCTTTACGTCTAATTCCCAATTGCTATCTCATTTCCAGTGATTGCACATCGTTGCGAAGTACATTACCGCCCACCACTCACATTCTCTCTGCTGTGTACAAATCAGAATAGGCCCAGTCAACGTTTTTGTAGTATGAGGTGCTTCCTATGAACGTAAACCACGTCGACCGTCCTGCTGTCGATTCGGAACAACTTGGGTTTCCGCCCTATTTCGAGAAAGTGGCCCTCTTCATTGACCTAGGAAACCTGTATTTTGCGGCCCGCAAACTAAGCATCCGCGTCGACTACACGCGTATGGTGGACGTTCTGACAAAGCGCCGGCGTTTGTTGCGTTCCTTCGCCTATGCGGGCGTAGATCCTCAAAATCCCGAGTCCCAAGGGTATTTGACATGGATGAAGCGCCACGGTTTTCGGGTAGTTACCAAACACCTTCGCCGCTTCCCTGACGGTACCGTCAAGGCAAATCTCGACGTGGAACTCGCTATCGACATGCTCATGATTGCGCCGCACATCGATACGGCGGTACTCGTTTCAGGTGACGGAGACTTTGTCCGGCTGGTGGAAGCAGTTCAGTTCAAGGGAGTGCGTGTCGAAGTCGTTGGACTAGCAGAAATGACGGCAATTGCGCTCATTGACGTTGCGGATACTTTTACGGAATTGTCTGAGCTGGCACCAGATATTCAGATGGCCGTGCCACCGAACGGTACGCGCACACCCGCACCTGAAAGCACTGTGCCCTCGACGCTGGCGCACGACGGTTCTGACTCCTACGTCTCCTACAGCACACCAAGTGAAACGCCGGAAGAAGCCTCCGACCGGAAAGGCGGCCACTACTACCCGCGGCCACACGATGAGGGGAAGTGAGCAGTGGGTCCTCCGCTTAGCTGCGCGCCAGGGCTTTGGAAAGAAGCGCCGGCCGAGGAAATTGCAGAGGCATGCAACGCTGCTCAGTTCACGGGCTTGGAGCAGAGAGGTTCGCGGTTGCCGGCACTGCTGGCAACTCAAGACCGACTAGCAGAGTCCGGAGTCGTGCTGTCGGCGCTAACGCTGCACCAACCCTGGTACGACCGCGCCATTGCGTCTACGCATCGCCCGGCCTTGCCGCAATTGCTCGATGGACTTGCCGCCCTGGAACCGGAATTCTGCATTCTTTCCGTCCCAGGCTCCAATGAGCGCATGTCCACCGCCGGTTGGCCGAACGCAATTCGCTTCGACTCACTTTCAGATAGTGAGCATGCATCCCTCGTCGACACGGTACAGAGTGTGGCTGATATGATTCGCTCTGTCGGCGTGCAGGTAGCGTTTCGTCCACGACTTGCTTCCTTCATCGAGACCGAAGACGAGATGGAGCGATTTCTTGAAGATACCGAGCCGGAACTCATTAGCCTGGCTCTTGACTTGGGCCACCTCGCCCTTATGGAGATTGATGCCCTGGAGATCATCAAGCGCCATGGAGCGCGGATTACGTATTGCTACGTGCGAGACCTCGACGAACAGCTGACAAACGACATCCACATTGGATTGCGCAGCCTGCCAAGTGCGGCAGCCGCGGGGCTCTTTGTGCCGCCGGGGCAGGGATGCGTCTCTCTCTCCAATGTGCTGCGCCCGCTGCTTCTTGCAGAAGTCTGCCGGTGGTATACGCTTGACTTGCAGGCTGACACCACTGATCCCTGTGAGGCGCTGGACATTACGTACGACTACATGGCGGCAACTGCTGCCGCGCAAGGAAAGTGAGGCATGGCGGGACAAATGCGACGTAGAAACCTCTTGGCGACAAGTGCGGCCATCTTGGGTGCGGCCGCGTGCGGCCCGTTTCGCGGTGAGGATGAACCGGATATCGTGCGTACGATTCCAGAAGCACAAGTCAATCCATGGGGCGCCAACGCATTTCTCCACAAAGAGGTTGAGACCTGGAAGAAAGAGAAGACCCTCGAGATGGCTCGAGATGCCGGCATCGTGTGGATCAAGCAGCAATTCCCCTGGAGAGAGATCGAGCAGAGCCAGAAGGGCGACTTCTTCGATCGGACGTGGCAAAAGCCGACGTGGCAAAAGTTTGATGAGATTGTGGATCTTGCGGAGCAGTTTGGTATAAAACTGATCGTCCGCATCGACCGCAGCCCACTTTGGGCGCGAGCGGACGGCCAGCCGTCAGAAGCTCCTCCGGCAAACTTTGCTGACTTTGGCGACTTTCTTGCCGAACTGGCAGACCACTACAAAGGGCGCATTTCCCACTATCAGCTCTGGAACGAACCCAACCTCGCGCATGAATGGGGCAGCCCCCCGGACCCTAAAGGCTACGTGGACCTTCTTCGCACCGGATACCAACGCATTAAAGAGGTAGACTCCTCCATTAAGGTACTAACAGCCCCGCTGGCCATCACCCTGGAACGATCCCCACGCGCCATGGTCGAGCTAGACTACCTGGAAGAGATGTATCAACACGGTGCCGCCGACTATTTCGATATAATGTCGGCGAACGCCTATGGGCTCGAGTTTCCCCCAACCGCGTTGCCCGACCCCAATGTCCTCAATTTCCGCCGCGTCGAGCTCTTGCGTGAAATAATGGTGCGAAACGGAGACGAAGGCAAAGCGGTCTGGTTCAATGAATACGGCTGGAATGCTTCTCCTCCTGACATGGCCGACGAAAAGCTGATCTGGCGGCGCGTCGAGGAGGAAGAACAGGCGGCGTGGACCGTTGAAGGCGTAAAGTACGGTCGCTCTAACTGGCCGTGGGCCGGCGTCTTCTGCATCTGGTACCTGCGGCAGGTAGGCGACATTCCTCCCACTTCATCTGAATACTACTTCCGCATGGTTGACCCGGAATTCACCCCAAGACTGGTCTACAATGAGGTGAAAGACAACTCCAAGAAGATCAAGTAACCTCACTTTGGCTTGGCTTCCCGGGGCCTTGCCTGCCACAAATCGATGTCGCTGACAGTCTGCCGGCAGAGCGCGACGACGCATACGACAGGCGTCAGTTTGTACCCCCTCAGTTTGCGACTCCACCAGGTATGCGAGAGAATCTGATTGTGTCCACTGTTGCTTCTCACCCGGTACGCTATACTAGCAGCAATAGCCGTAAGACTGGAGAAGCAGACAGATTGCCTGCGTAGCGTAGGGAAAAGAGCCATGGACACCAAACAGAAGTACGAAAAATACGTCGTCACAAGCCACGCACCCGCGATGCCGCCCGTTGAGGTCTCCCATGCCCAAGGGGCGACGATTACAGCCGCGGACGGTACAACGTATTTGGATGGATTCGCAGGCTACTCCGTGGTGAATGCCGGGCACAGCAATCCCGAGGTCCTCGCCGCCGCCAAGAGCGCCATGGACCGCCACGTGCACGTGGGGAGCTACCTCTACTATGCTCCCGCGGTGGCCGATCTCGCAGAAAAGCTGGCAGAACTTACACCGGGTCGGCTGGAGCAGTCCTTCTTTGGCAACAGCGGCGCTGAAGCCGTTGAAGGCGCGCTCCGCATCGCCAAGACATATACCGACCGCACCGAGTTTATTTCCCTGCAATACTCATTCCATGGCCGCACCCTTGGCACGCTTAGCCTCGGCGGCAACGCCCGCCGCAAACGCCGCGCCGGACCGCTGACATCGGGTGTGGCTATCGCACCGGCGCCGTACTGCTATCGCTGCCCGCTCCACCTCACCTACCCTTCCTGCAACGTGGCTTGCGCCGACGAAGTCGAACGGGTATTCGAGACCCAGACCACCGGCAATGTCGCCGCCATGATTGCGGAGCCGGTGATGGGAGAAGCCGGCATTATCGTGCCGCCGCCTGAGTACTTTCCAAAAGCAAAGCGCATCGTCGAGCAGAACGATGCCCTCTTCATCGCCGACGAAGTTCAGACTAGCTTTGGACGCACAGGATCGATGTTTGCCAGCGAAGACATTGGTGTTGAGCCGGACATACTCACCTCGGCCAAAGGCATAGCCAATGGTTTTCCGCTCAGCGCCTTTACGACCCGGCGGGAAATCGGCGAATCATTCTTGCCCGGCGACCACTTCAGCACATTTGGCGGCAACCTCGTATCGGCGGCGGCAGCTATAGCAACTATCGATTTCCTGGAACGCGAAGACCTGCCCGCGCACGCAGAGTATGTTGGACGACACGTGCTGGACGCTCTTGCGACGTTTCGCGACGACCATCCCCTGATTGGCGATGTCCGGGGCAAGGGGCTCATGATCGGGCTCGAACTCGTGACCGACCGCGAAACCAAGAATCCCGCGCCGGACGAGGCAAAGCAAGTCCAAGAAGAATGCCGGAGAGCGGGCCTCCTCATTGGTTGCGGCGGATTCTATGGGAACGTCTTGCGCTTCCAGCCGCCTCTCATAATCACGCTGGCGCAAGCCGATCGCGCCCTCGACATTCTCGATAGTGCCCTGTCGGCTGTGGAAGAGTCTGCCGCAGTGCTCACCACATAGTGAGCGGCGAGCGGTCCAACACACCGGAGACGAATGCTGTCACGTAGCTACGTGGGTTGCTGCCCTTGCACTCGTGTTCCATCCAGGTTGATTCACGCCTGTCCCGGCCCAGAACATACGCCGTACGACCTTACGCCCACACAGACTCCCGCAAACGATATAAGATGGAATAAGGAGCCCGTACGGCCGCAAATATCAACCTGGGAACTGGTGCACAGCGATGAAGCACATCCTGCTCCTTGGCGGAACTAACCCGGCGCATCAGCCGAGGGACGTAGCCGCGTATGTTGCAGACCACCTAGAGATGACTGGCGAGGTCAAGGTTACGTTGACTGAGGACGCCAGCATCCTCGAAACTTCTGCCGTCGACGCCTACGATGCGATCTTGCTTTATCTCAACACAAAGGATGCGCGCTGGCCGCAAGCCAGAGAAGCGGCGTTTCGCAAGGCGTTGTCGCGGGGAAAAGGGTTGCTGGTCCTGCACGCGGGTGTCTTGAGCTTTCGCGGCTGGGAAGACTACACGCGACTTATCGGCGGCTCACCCTCGCCCGATTTCTACCATCCGCCCTATGGCCCATTCCCCGTGCAAATCGACGACTCCGCCCACCCTATTACGGCCCGCATGGTGGACTTTGCCGTGCGTGACGAACTCTACGCCAACATACAACTGACGCCTGAGGCGCATCTTCTTGCCCACGCCACGCTGAATGGGAACGTGCAGCCTCTCCTGTGGGTGGTCGAACACCCTCAAACGCGCGTGTGCACACTTCTCTTGGGACACGATCGAGCTGCTTTGCAGTATCCGGGCGCGTCAACACTCTTGCGGCGCGGTGTGGCCTGGGTAGCCGGCGCATTGTAATCAGCAAGCAATTCCTGCCTCCACTGGGGAGAGTAAAGCAACACCGGTGACAACCTTAGGGTACATACTGCTTTGGTGGCTTGCGGTGCAAGTCATCTGCCTGGTGACATTTCCTCTTACCTGGCTGCTCTTCCGACACATGCCAATGGGCGGATACCCGTTCGCAAAGACCCTTGGCATTCTTCTCTTCGGCTTCGTCGGTTGGCTTCTGATGTCGCTGCGCATCTTACCGAATACACTGTGGGCGCTCATCGTCGTCCTCGTCCTCCTCAGCGCACTTTCGGCGGTCATTGTGCGCCGCTCCCATTGGCGCTGGCAAGACGTACGTGAGGCCGTTGGGCATCAGTTGTATGTCGCAGAAGTCCTGTTCTTCGTACTCCTGTGTGGATACGCGGTACTGCGTCAATATGCCCCCGAACTCATGGGCACCGAGAAGTTCATGGACTTCATGATGGTGAATAGCATCCTCCAATCGACCTCTTTCCCTCCCCACGATGCCTGGGCCGCGGGACTTACCATCAACTACTACTACTTCGGCTACCTCATGGTGGCGTTTCTCACCCGACTCACCTTTATTCCCTCAGCGATCACCTATAATTTGGCGCTGGCGCTCTTCTTTGCCCTGAGTGGACTGGGTGCCTACGGCATTGGCTACAGCCTGGTTAAGTTTTTCCAAGCCGCAGGTGGGATCGTCGAGCCGCGCAAAGGAACGCTCACCGGTCTCTTTGCCGTATTCCTGCTCCTCTTCATCGGAAATCTCTTCACTATCTGGAAAGCCTTAACCGAGCCGGAAATACTCCGTCAAGGGTTTTGGTTCGGCATTGGCTGGAATGCCACCCGTGTGGTCCAACGCGTGGAAGGCGATACGCTGCTTGACTACACGATCAATGAGTTCCCGGCATTCAGCTTCATCTTGGGCGACATGCATCCGCACGTCATGGCGCTGCCCTTCGCCCTGCTCGCCGTCTTCACGGCGCTCACGTGGTATGCAAGACCTGACTACCCGCCTGTGCCCCTGTCATTCCCTCCAGATTGGAAATCCATCTTGGCGGTGCTTACCGTCGCGAGAGTCAGCCGTGTCGTGCTCAGTGCAATCATCTTCGGCGGTTTATACTTCCTGAATTCGTGGGACTTTCCCACCTATTTTGTACTGCTAACAGCGTTCGTGCTTCTTTCGCTTCGCGTAAGAGGCGAGTGGACGCAGTGGAGAAACGCGCTCATTTGGGTAGGCGCCACCGGTGTTTTGGCCGTGGTGCTCTATGCACCGTTCTACCTCACCTTTGATCCGCCTGCGCAGGGAATCGGCCTGGTGCCCTACCGGTCAGACGTCGGCCAGTTCTTCACCTTGTTTGGCATCTTCCTGGTGCCTATAGGCGTGCTCCTGACGATAACTGGCATTCAGACCACTTTGCGTCGCATCATGCCGGAATCCTCAGCACGTAAGTCCCAACCGCGAGGGCGGAAGGCACGACAGCAGCGCCGCCGTGCAGACAGTGGCTCGCAGCAGCCCCCCACCCCCGCACCGGAACCCAAGGCACGCAGGGAGTTCTATCCACCTTACGCGCTTTGGATCCTTGGTTGGGTCGCCATAACGCTGCTGCTCGCGCGGCTCTTCGATACGGCTGCTTTGGCAATCATTGCCCTGAGCCTCGTGGCAGGGATCGGCATTCTACTCTGGTGGCGTGACTACAGTGACCCGTTGCCCCTGGTGCTGGGTATGATCGGACTAGCCGCACTCCTCGTCTTGACGAGCGAGATACTTTATGTAAAGGATTTCTACGGCCCGCCGAACATGCGCATGAACACCGTCTTCAAGCTCTACTTTCAAGTCTGGACTCTTCTCGCGCCGGTAATGGCTTTCGCGATCTACTATGCGAGAATCTGGCTGCGGGAGAGGCAACGTCCGTTGAGTTGGGCATTTCGCGCCGTCACGATATTGCTCGTGCTCAGCGGTTTCTATTACAGCGCCCTTACTGCGCCTATCTTTGCGTCATTTCAACGCGAGCCGCCGACTTTGGACGGCACCAAGTTCTATGCCCGCGATCATGCCGACGAAGTGGCGGCAATAGCGTGGTTGCAGGAGAATGCCGCGTCAGATAGCGTGGTAGTAGAAGCTTCCGGCCAGGAATATAGTCTGTACAGCCGGGTAGCGGCGTTTACGGGATTGCAGACGGTGCTAGGGTGGCGGCAGCACGAGAACCTCTGGCGCAATGACTTCAAGCTTGTTCTCGAACGTGAGAACGATCTCCAGCTGTTCTACGTGACCGCGCCAAGAGATGGTGCGGAGGCGCTCTTGCGCAAATATGACGCTGACTATATCTTCGTAGGTGACTGGGAGCGGCAATTGTACGGCCAGGACGTGGATCACCTTCTCAACTGGTTCCCCGTCGTGTTTCAGAGCGGCGACGTGTATGTGCTGAAAGCCAATGTCAACTAAGAAAGCAGCCCCAACCGGGGCGCAAGCGAAACCGAGCACGTCTCGATCGCGCAAGTCACGTCCTCCTGCGGACCCGGTGGTAGCCGATTGGCCGGCCATCGCGACGTGGCTGCGCGCCGAAACCCCCTTCGGACTCTGCCGCTGGCAATTGCTCGTTTTTCTTGCGGTGCTGGTGTTTGTCGTATTCACTCGCTTTTGGGATCTGGGCACGCGCGCCTTGCACCATGACGAGAGCATGCATGCCCGCTTTGCGTGGGACATCTACCGCTCATTCGATTATCGCTACAATCCGGTGTTGCACGGACCGTTCCAGTTTTACTTCACCGCCTTCATGTTCTTCCTCTTTGGCGTTAGCGACGCCGTAGCGCGCTTTGGACCGGCACTCTTTGGCGTGATCTCCGTGCTGCTGGTCTTCCCCCTTAAGCCTTACCTGGGACGGGGCGGCATGGTGCTCGCCGCGGTACTCCTGGCAATTTCGCCACCGTTGCTCTACTTTTCACGATTCGCGCGCAATGACATCTACGTGGTGGCATGGACGATGCTCATCCTGCTGGCGCTCTTTGGGTGGCTGCATACCAGACACCGAGAGTACATCTATCTGGGAGCAAGCGCGGTGGCGCTCTCATTGGCCACCAAGGAAAACACCTACATTACGGTGGCAATCTTTGCAGCCTTCATCGTGGTCCGCTTCTTGCAAGAGCAGTTTACGCCCGGTCTTGCCGGACGCCTGCCCAGCCATGAATCAGTGAAGAGCGCGCTCGCCGATCTGTGGAGCGATTGGCGGCTGCTTATTGCCGGAATTGTGACGTTTCTCTTGGTGTTCGTTACCTTCTTTACCGCGTTCTACACCCATCCCCAGGACTTTGCAAGCGGCGTAATCAAGGCGCTTGAGTACTGGCTGGCTCAACAAGACGTGAGCCGGGGCAACCAACCTATTTGGTACTACTTCATGCAGGTGCCCCTTTATGAACTCATCGTGGCGGTGTTTGCGCTGCCGGCGCTCTGGTTTCTCACGCGCCGAGGGAGCCTGACTGATCGCTTCCTTTGCTTCTGGTTCGTGGGAGCAGTCGTGCTCTATTCCCTTGCCGGCGAGCGCATGCCCTGGCTCGTGCTGCACCTTTCGCTGCCAGGTATCTTGTTGGTCTCACGATTCCTGGGACAGAAGTTCGCCGAGCCCAATGGTATACGCCGGCATCGTGTTGCTCTCACCCTCTTTCTCCTCATTGGCGTCTACGCCTTGCATACCGGCCTGCCACTGGCATTTGCGCATGGCGATACGCCGCGCGACTTGCTGGTGTACGTGCAGACGACCCCAGATGTACCATTCGTGGCAGCGCAGATTGAGCAGATGTCTCGCAAGCTCACAACCAATACTGAAATCGTTGGCATTGTAGACAATGAAGATTCCTGGCCGTTTGCGTGGTATCTCCGCGACTATAGAAACGTAGGCTACATATCCAAGATCGGCGATCCGGGCGAGGCGGCATTCGTGATCGTGACTGCCAGCGAGGTCGAAAACGCGCGCGAACACCTCAGCAACTACGTACCGTTCCGCTATAAATTGCGGTGGTGGTTCCCCGAAGACCTGTACCGGGAATTACGCCCGACGTTCATACTGGACTTCATCACCAATGACACGACCCGCAGAAACTTCACGGCGTGGCTGGTAAGCCGCAAAATGCCCAAACCCATCGGCTCGCAGGACTTCTATTTCTTCGTACGGGGCGATCTGGTACAACTGCTCTAGACTTCACAGAAAGGCTTTCCGTCATCCTGGTGCATGAGAATGGCCTGGATTTCGAGTGTTTCCCCTCACCCCGTATCGTGAACAGGGAAAAGCCTCACCCTCTTCCACCGGAAACTCCCGTATCTCAGGGGCACGGGCCAAGCTCCTCGGCAAGCTCAGAGCAGGCTTTGCGTAACTTCGGCCGGAGGCGAAAGGATTACTCTCTCCCTGGGAGACCGTCTCAGAAATACATCGCTCCGTGTAGACTTGCCCTTCGACAGGCTCAGGGCGAACGTAACAGGCAATAATCCGTTCGTGCTGAGTGCTGCGCGAAGCCCTTGTCGAAGCACGGTTAGGCTTATTGAGTCGACTTATGAGAAAGCTTCCTGGGGAGAGGGTATTCTTGCCAATTCAGTTTCCCTTCCCTGAGGAGACCTGTGCGTTAACTGCGCGAAACCGGTGAGTATGGGCTGGATTGCCGTGAACTCACCCTCACCCTTGCTTACTCCCGGCGTAAAGGGGAACTCTTTCTCAGCTTTGAGGACGTTGCGCCGGTCTCCAGCAGAGCGGATTGTGGAACCGCGTACATGCGGCTGTGGGAAGCCCTTCTGAATGCCCCCAACTCTATCGCGTCTACGTCAGAGGTTGTTCCTTCATAGGTAAGGCACCCAGGTGGCGCGCCAAAAAAAGGGGGCGCCGGCATGTAGCAGCTTGTTAGGACTGGTTCGGGAGTTTCGGCTGGCCAGATTCACCCGCATTGAATTGCATTCGCAGGGAAAGCACTGCCGAGCTGGCGAATACAGACGCGCCCAACACCGCGCCGACGACCGGCGCGAGAATGGCAAGCAGTCCCGTAATCAGTGCGGCACTATCCAACGAAAGGCTTGCGAGAAAATACCCCATCCCCGCCATTTTGTCGGCAAGCTGGCGGCGTAAGCGGACGCGGAAAAAGTGACTGGCGTGAGCAACTACAATTGCCACCACCACCCAAAGCAACACGCCAGTATCCGTCGAGCCGATGAGGCTAAGCACGATCATGGCTGCGCTGAGCGGTCGGGCGACCAAGCCGGTCAGTGCTTCCGTACGCCTCCAGCGCGGATGCTTGTCGGCAAACACCTGTACCCCGGCAAGCACGAACAGGACGCCAATAGTGGCAGTGTGGGATAGGAATGCGAAGGGAGCATGCAGCAGAATGTCTACGTTGTCGGACCGAGCCAACACCGCCAGAAGAAACAGAGCTGCATACGGGTTCTGGCCGGCAGCAAACGTAAGACCGAGTGCAGTCCAAGGCATGCTGTTACGACTCCTCGGTAGCGCGAAACATTGATTGTGTGGCTTCCCACGCCTTTTGCACGTTTGAAGCTAATTCGGCGAGTGATCCCGTATTCTTAATGCTCATGACCGGGAATGTCGCGCCGCGCTTCCGTCTCAGGTGAGCGATCTTCTCCTCAGACGTAGACTGAACGTCTAAACGACGTTGCGCTTCGCCGCGAGGCATACCTTTGGCCCGGAGACGCGCTCGCTGCAATTCAGGCGTGGCCTCGACAATCCACACTGCGTCCAACATCGTAACCAAATCGCTTTCTATCAGCTTGATGGCCTCAATGGCGCAAGGCGTTTGTGGCGACTTCCCGTCCAGTTCCTCTTGCACTTCGGCCACGACCGCCGGGTGAACGAGCGACTCAAGCGTACCTCGCGCCGCAGAGTCCTCGAATACTACTCTCGCCAGGGCCGTGCGATCAAGCGTACCATCTTGCGCCAGGACGCTCCCACCAAACTCATCGGCGACGGCCTCCACAAGGGCACTGTGCGGGTCGGCGTAAAGCGCATGCACGACGTGGTCGGCGTCGATTACGTACACACCCTGCTCGGCAAGGATCTTTGTGACTGTGCTTTTGCCGGTACCGATGTTGCCTGTAATGCCGATCACTGGCGATTGCCGTTGCCTGTCCGTGTCCTGCAGGCCACCCGGCATGGAGACGTCCTCCTCAAGCGCACATACTACCCACTAAACCGTACGCCGCGCTACTTCTCGTCCGGCCTCCTCGCTGGCTAGTCTTGACGATCCAGCAGACTGGCCTTCCCTGTCATGCGAGAAGGCATCCACTCCGCACCAGCGCACAACATCCCGAGCGGGGGACAAGCCCCCGCGCTACACTCTAGCAGACATACCGAGGAATCTAGAAACTATCTCATGAGTCGACTCGATAACCCGCATTGTGCTTCGACAAGGGCTTCGCGCAGCAGGCTTCGCGTAGCCCTCAGCACGAACGGGATTTACCTTTTCCGTTTGCCCCCGTATCGAGTACGGGGCAGGCTCTGAGCCTGTCGAAGGGCAAGTGTACGCGGAGCGATGTATTGATGAGATGAGTTCTAGTGACGCCGAAAAAGTGCCAGGCTTTCAATATGGTACGTTTGCGGAAAGAAATCAAAAAGCTCCAATCGTGCGACGCGGTATCCCTCTTCATGCAAGAGCGCTGTGTCACGCGCGAGCGTGGACGGTTCGCACGACAAATAAACTATCCGGCTCGGGGCGCTGCCGGCCACTGCATGGAGCACACGGGGATCCATGCCGGTGCGCGGCGGATCAACAATGGCAACATCAACGTCCGGCAAGTCTTCCGTTACCTTTTCGGCAGGCAAGCCCCTAAAGTCGATGTTCTGCAACCTCCAATGCCGTGCAGTTTGCCGGGCCGCTTCGATGGCTTGCTTGTCCACTTCGATACCAATGACGTGCCGGGCGTCTGCCGCCATGAAAAGACCGAATATCCCGACCCCGCAGTAGAGATCGAGCACGGTCTCACTTTGTTGGACTGCCGCCAAAGTCCGCATGCGGGAGATGGCAAGAGGCAACATCTCTACACTTGCTTGAAAGAAAGCGCCGGGCGGAAATTGAATCGTCTTTCCCATGATCTCAATACCCACCATGGCCGGTCCGGCAAAGGGTTCCACTGCACCGCTTGGAGTCCGATAGGAGACGCTCATAGCCTCCGGAATTGTGGTGAGGGCGTCCAGCACAGCGCCGAGTTCCGGTTCCGCATCCAGGTCAACATTGCGCACGCCTTCCAGGATCAGCGCTAACTTTGCGGCGCCACCTTGAGGAATGACGCGGGTCTCCACCCAGTTCTTTCCCCATAGATCGGGAATCCTGCCGTCACGGATCATCTCGTTGAGCGTTGCCAGCAACTTGGAGATGAGTGGATGGCTGATTGCACAATGTTCGACCTCGACGACGCGCCGGCTGCCGCGCTGCCGAAAGCCCGCTTCCCGCGAAAGGGCGATTTCGCAGCCGTAACGATACTCCCACGGATTCTGAGGCCTGTGCACAGCGTCTATAGCAACCGGCTGCTTACCAATCCGGGCGAAGTGCTCTTCTACCACCTGCTGCTTGAGGCGCACCTGCGCCGCGTAGTCCATGTGTTGCCACTGGCAGCCGCCACAGGACCCATAGTACGTACAGATCGGTTCGACTCTATCCGGCGAAGGGTCAAGCACTTCTACCACGTGCGCCTGCAGATACTTCTTGCGCCTCCGTTCCAGTTGTACTTTCACGCGCTCCCCGGGTATACCATAGAATGCAAAGACTACTTTGCCGTCGATGCGGCCCACCGCCGGGCCACGATGCGCCATACCGGTGAGCGTCACTTCCACCGGTTCGCGTTCCCGAATCTTACGACCGCGACTCATTGATTTCCATTTCTTAATGCACCCTCTCTAACGGCCCCATGCGAGCCGTGGGTTGACGAATAATAGTCGGTCTTGTTGCGAGCGCCGCCATTCACCCGGTTTCACTACGAAGTCGCTACGTGCCAGGCCGATCATCGGAACTTCCCTACAGAACTAAACTAATTAAACCAGGAGAGCAGCGCATTCATCGATATTGAATTTGACAACGGCGTCGTTCAGGCAGACTAGGCCAACCATAGTTGCTTTGCGATCAGCAGCGACCGGTACCGCGTCCTCATTGCCAATCCTTCGACCCTCTCCGGCATCGAACCCCCCAGGTCTCTCACGCCGTGTGGCGCGGCATGGAGAGCGCTATACTGTACCCCAAACCATTAGGCTCGGAGGTTGCGGGATGGCATGGAAGCAGAGCGAATCGGCGGACGTGATGGACACGCCCGCCATCCACGACGGGGACGGTGTGATCACGCGCCGGAGATTCTTCCGGGACACCGCGCGGCTGCCCGTCCGCGTCGAGATATGGGAACTGCCGCCGGGCGCGAGTGAGGGATCCCATAGCCACGACGGCGACGACGCGCTGGAGGAGTTTTACTACTTCATCGAGGGTCAGGGCGTCATGTGGATGAATGGACAAGAACTGACGGTCCGGCCGGGAGACGCCGTCATGGCTCCTCCCGGGGTTGACCACGGTTTCCGCAACACCGGCGACGAAACGCTGAAGCTGCTCCTGATCTGGGGCGCACCGGCAGGAGAGTTGTAATACGCTGTAGCGCACTATCCCGGTAAGCGTGAACTCCACCGGCTCCTGTTCTTGTACCTTGCGTCCACGTCTCAAAGTGCTTCAGCCTCAATCCGCAGCAGCGCTTCAACCGTCCAACCAAGCAACCAGGCCAAGTTTTCAGGCGGGTGGGGCGTCGTTCTGCCTGTTATTTTGCGATATCCGCCCTGGTCGATAAACTCCTCCGTCGCGTTCGCGAGCAGCCACTCCTTGGCAGCCGCAATCTTTGGGGCCAGACGCTCTTCAAGGCCTTCGTCCATCCAGCCAACCGCGCGAATGTGATCGTAGGCCATTATTGCCGCCGCAGTCATGCCCAACCAATGGTCGTCCTGCATGTGCATGCCGACGGCGCCATCCGGAAACTGACAGGAGAACTGCCACTCCACCGAGCGGGTGCAGCGGTCGCGCATCACGGCCTCGCGCGGATGGTCTACCGGCAGACACGTGTGCAATCGCGAGAGGAATTCCACCGCTCCCCACGCCGAGAAACCCCAGCCGGTCTCATCCATCCGTACGCTGGGAAAGTGCTCGGCGGCAATCTCCGTCGGCCACGGCCCAATGCACCAGGTACCCAGTCCATCGACAAAAGCGCCGTCCGGCGATCCCGGCTCGTGGAGACGGAGATAGTAGTCCGCCAAGCGCACCGCCGAAGCCAGCACGTCATCTCGCTTAGTCTGCTCGTAGTAGTGCACCAGCCCCATGCCGACCCACCGCAAGTCGTCGG
Organism: Chloroflexota bacterium; assembly: GCA_026710945.1. Taxonomy (NCBI): domain Bacteria; kingdom Bacillati; phylum Chloroflexota; species Chloroflexota bacterium. Next base: position 13,168 of record JAPOQA010000013.1, on the reverse strand, counting down.
TGAAGGCGCCGTCGGTGATGGCGGGGTCCTGGCAATTAGATGGCGGGTATCCGATGTTGTACGCGTGGCCCCGGTCAGTCCGGTGTTGCTGCAAGTAGTCAAATAACGAGTCGGCGCGGGCGTCAAAACAGACCTCATGCGGGTTGTGAGTACGAAACTCACCGTAGCACCACAGGCCGACACCCTGCATCCAAGAGCGACTGAAGAGGTTATTCACAGTGCGCGGATCGCCGACGCTCGTGGGATCCCGCTCCATCCTCTGGCTCAGCCGCAGATTGCGCTGCCGGTCGGCCACCGGGGGTACCGGATCGCGCATGAAGCTGAAAGAAAAGACCGCATAGCGGTCTGCCGCTTCTTTGTAACACACTTCGTTGGTGCGCTCATAGAGTCGATAGAGTGCTTGCGCCAAGTACGGCGGCGAGTGGGCATGCGTGGGACCGAAGCTGCCACCGGTCGTGACGAACGGGCACTTTTCCGGGTCAGGCCGCCCGATGGTGCCTTGCCAGGAAACAAAGCGGTCGCCGATCGAGCGCGCGACTGTGAGAGGATCACGCATTATCGCCACAACAATCTCCTATGCATCTTGCCCCAGAGTGTATCCATGGCTCTGCTTCTTGTTCCCTCCAGTAGCGCAGGTTTGCAACCTGCGACTCTTCCCCTTGGCCCTGCCACAACCGCACCTGCCGAATGCCACTCACACATGCAAGCCGCTCCGCGCGGTCCGAACCTCGGTGGAAACTTGAGTCTGCCGCCACTCCCACCGCACGAATCGATTGCTCTCATGTCCTCCCATATTGTAACGTAGGCGCGTCAATCAAAGATGGCTTCTCGAATCTGATACTGCCCTATCCGGAAACATCCGTCATCCGTATCAAAGAGGCATCGCAGCGGACGTATGCCGGATAACTATTGAAAGTCGGTATAATGAAGCTAATCTCAACACAGTCTTCGAGGTAAAGAACCTATGAGAATTATTGACGTTCGCAGCTACGTGCTGAAGAGTCCACTTGGCGATCAAGGCTTCTACGCCTCTCAAGAGTCCTTTTCCGAACGCAGTAGTTGCCTCGTGCGCATCGAGACGGACGCCGGTCTGGTCGGTTGGGGAGAAGCAGGCCTCTGGGGCGCGCCGGAACCGGTAGCTGCCATGATCGACCACGTCCTTACACCCCGTATTATGGGCATGAATCCATTGCACATGGACGTCATCTGGGAGAAACTTTACGCGCACATTCGCGATTGGGGACGACAGGGGACCGCCGTAGAAGCAATCAGTGGCGTGGACATCGCGTGCTGGGACATTGCGGGCCAAGCGCTGGAGCAGCCAATTCATGCCCTGCTTGGCGGCGCGTATCGCGACCGGGTGAAGGCATATGCAACCGGTGGCTACTACAAGGGTGGCCCGGAAAATTGGGCCGATACCGGAGCTTTGGCGGCGGAAGTCGAGCGGCACGCCGCCACGGGCTTTCGCGCACTCAAGATCAAAGTCGGCTTGCTCTCGGTGGCCGAAGACCTTGCCCGCGTTAAGGCTGCGCGGCGCGCGCTCGATGCCTGTGCCCCCAGCGGTGAACGCTTTCCCTACATGGTGGACGCCAACCATGCCTATCCGCCGCACATCGCCATCAAGGTGGGCCGTGGTTTAGAGGAAGAAGATACCCTGTGGTTTGAAGAACCGGTTATTCCCGAAGACCGCAGGGGGTACCGCCAGGTCGCCGAGACCCTCGACCTTGCCATCGCGGGCGGAGAGTGCGAGCACACGCGATTCAGCTTCCGCGACCTCATCCTTGATGGCTGTATAGACATCGCGCAACCCGACATCTGTGGGACGGGCGGTATTTCGGAAGCCGTCAAGATTGCTACCCTCGCCGGCACATTCGACGTTCAGGTATATCCGCACGTCTGGGGGTCCGGTATCGCCCTGGCCGCCGCGCTGCATTTCATCGCGTCTTTGCCGCCCAGCCCGCATTCGGCGAATCCGTTGCCTGCCCTCAATGAACCGATGCTGGAGTTTGATCGCAATCCCAACCCCTTGCGCGATACGCTGCTGCGTGAACCCTTCACCCTGGAGGATGACGGGGCGGTGTTGATTCCACAACGGCCGGGTCTGGGTATCGAGGTAGACGAGGCAGTGGTTACTCAATACGGACCGCAATAAGATACTCGCGCAGGCTTGTTCAAAACTCGAGCATCTTCAATAGTTGCAGCGGATCTGGCAAAAGCGTTGGAACTTGCGGATGTTTCTGCCCTGCTGAGAACTGAATGACACTCAGGCTTTGCGGCAAGAGTGCCTCCTTTGTCCGTGGAGACCAATGAGCAATCCGAGCAGCAGGCGATAGGACTCCCTCTCCCTGGGGAGAGGGCCGGGCTGAGGGGAAACCGTAACCGCTCCGGGCCAATTTCTCCCGCACTCCAGAGTTTCCCAATGCCTTCCTGACCGAGAGCCGTGCTTCCTCAGTCAAAGCGATTGAGGCCGAACATCCCAATATCGTGCCGCGACTCGCCGTCTAGCGCCATCTCAGCGACTATCTCTCCCACCACGCTGCAGAACTTGAAGCCGTGGCCGGAGAAGCCCGCCGCAATCACCACGTTGGCATGTTCCGGATGATGGTCCATGATGAAATGTCCATCCGGCGTATTGGTGAACATGCACGTCTTCAATGCCAGCGTAGCTCCCATGCCCCCGGTAAGGTAATTCTGTGTACAAGCACGCAGTGCTTCCTCATCTTCAAGGTGGCATTCGCGGTCCACGTCGTCCGGCGCGGTCTGCTGCAAAAGGTGGTGGTACTTCCCAATCTTGAATCCTGGAATGCCGTGAATTGGGAAGCCGTAGTAATGCCCTTCCGGCACAAGACAGTTGAAAACCGGGAAGCGTTCCCGGTTGAACAGCTCCGGTTGCGCCGGTTGGAACCACCCCATGACCTGGCGTTCAGGCACGGCGTTCTGGCCCAGCCGCGCAAGCAGGGACTGGCTCCAGGCGCCGGCAGTGAAGATTAGTCGCTTGGCAGTGTAGGTGGCGCGGGTGGTGCGGACGGTCACGCTTCCTTGATCTGCCTTCCAATCGACTACGGCTTCACGCGCTCGCACTTCCCCGCCCAACGCTTGTGCTTGCAGCACGTGGTGCACGATGCAGCGCTCCGGCAGCAGAAACCCGCCATCCGGCTGCCACACGGCCATCATCTCCGGCGGGAGGTTGAATCCCGGAAATCGTTGCGTTAACTCCGCACTTGTCAGCACCTCGTGTGCCAGTTCGTGTTCCTCGCAGGAATTCATCGAACCCTCGACAACGAACGAGTCAGGCGCACCGGCATCGATAGAGCCCGTGATATACAACAACTGCTCGTCGCCGGCCTGCTCGAGTTCGCGCCAGAGCGCGTATGCCCGCGCCAGCAGCGGCACGTATGAAGGGTGCTCGAAATACGTGAGCCGAATGACGCGTGTTACGCCGTGCGACGACCCCATATCGTGGGGAATGTCGAATTGCTCCAGTCCGAGGACTCGCTCGCCGCGCCGCGCTAAGTGGTAGACGGCAGCACTCCCCATGCCCCCTACGCCTACGACAATTGTGTCAAAGTGCTCTGCCTTCATTCTCTCTCATCCTTGCCCGATTTCGTCGATACAAGAGCAAATCACCGTTCGTAGCGCCTCTCTCTCAGTGTACTCATGGAGCCGTTCACGAGGCTACGTCTCGCACACTCCCTCAACACGACCAACTCACCGGCATCGTGCATAGGTGCAATTCCGGCGCTGGCAGCAGCAGTCTTTCCTCTAGAGTATTGGCTCAGGTCGAATTGGGTCCAGCGGTATCTCCATCAAGTCCTCACCGAGAATTATCGTGCCGCCGAAGACCTCTGCCGCCTCGGCAATCATGCGTTCCCTGATACCGGGCCGCGTAATCTGTTCGGTCAGGTGGATCAGCACCAGTTTCTCAACACCTGCTTGAGCTGCCGTGCGCGCGGCGTCAAGATGTCCCGAGCACGACGAAGTTATGCGCGGGTCCGTTTCAACGCCATTCAGAAAGTGGCACATGTGCAAGAGCACGTTTGCGCCGCGTGCCAGTGCCACGAGTTGCGCGTTGGGGGCCGTGTCACCCGAAACCACGATGCATCCCTCAGGGCTATTGAATCGATACGCCACCGACTTGAGGTACGGCTGGCAATGGACCATGTCTGCAACCTGCACCTGCCAGTCGTTTCCATCGATTTGCGCCCCGGCATCCACCTCCCCCACCTGCGGCGCGGGGCGCTGGCGTGGGAGTTCGCCGCCCCGGTGTTCGTAGATCAAGTGACTGCCCGGATGGAGCGTGCGGCCGGCGAGATCCGCCTGAAAAGCGCCCTCTTCGCCAAAGAGCAGGTGTGTCATGTGCCCGATACCCTCGGGACCATAGACCTTCAGATCGGGTATTTGCCCAGCGCCTTGATCCCAGCGCGTGAGAACCAGGTAGCCGTAATCCATGCAGTGGTCATAGTGCAGATGGGTTAAGAAGACATGGGTAATTTTCGCAGGCGCTGCTCCCATCGCTAAGAGACGCTGTACGGCCGCGGGCCCACAGTCGAATAGCAGCGAATCGCCTCTTCGTTCCACCAGGAAGCTGCAACCTGCACGTTCCAGGGAGGGGGTTGGCGTTCCGGTGCCAAGCAGGGTAAGTCGAAGTGACATGTCGGCTCTGCCTCTCTGCGCCGGAAACGGTGTCCGGTTTGACACTCCGCTCATTGGCGCTGGCTACGTGCGTCCTGCTGAATGATACCCCGATTCGGCACGGTGCTGCCCTAAGGCATGCGTCATCCCAAGAATCCTCAATACAACTGCCTGCGCAAGCGCGGCACAAAATTACACGAATTAAACGTTCAGCTACAAATGACGGTTATGGAAATGCAGCAAGAAGCTTCACAACTACGCGAACATAGTCTGAAAATACATGCACTGACTTGACTTCAAGAACAGCAGGAGGCTATACTTAAGCGAACACCGTAGCAAAGTGCGCGGTGTATTTGGTGTAAATCACGCAGAAGGAGAATTCTACGCCAATGGCAAAGCAGGTAGTACTGAATGAAGAAGCCCGGCGCGCGCTAATGGGCGGCATCGAGAAGGTGGCCGACGCGGTCGAGTCTACTCTCGGTCCCAAGGGGCGCAACGTAGCACTGGGCAAGAAGTACGGCGCACCGGTCGTTACCCACGACGGTGTCACTGTCGCCAAGGAAATCGAACTTGAGGATGGGCTCGAGAACGTCGGCGCCCAACTCATCAAGGAAGCAGCCAGCAAGACCAACGACATTGCCGGTGACGGCACCACGACCGCGACCGTGCTGGCGCACACCCTCATTACCGAGGGACACCGCAACGTGGTTGCCGGTGTCAACCCCATGATCATGAAGCGCGGCCTGGAGCACGCCACCCGCGTCGTGGTCGACGAGCTTCGGAACATTGCCACACCCGTTACGGGCAGAGCCCAGGTTGCCGAAGTTGCCTCGATCTCCGCAGCCGATAGCGAAATTGGCGAGCTCATTGGCGACGTGATGGACAAGGTCGGCAAAGACGGCGTCATCACGGTGGAAGAAGGTCGCGGAATCGGCTTTTCCGTCGAATTCGTGGAAGGCATGGAGTTCGACCGGGGCTACATCTCCCCGTACTTTGTAACCAACTCCGACCGCATGGAAGCCTCTATCGAGGACCCGTACATCTTCATTACCGACAAGAAGCTCAGCGCTGGCAACGACGTGCTGCCGCTACTTGAGAAATTCGTGCAAGCCGGCCAGAAGAACCTGGTAGTCATTGCCGAAGATGTCGAGGGCGAAGCCCTGGCAATGTTCGTCGTGAACAAGATGCGCGGTGTGTTGAACTGCGTCGCCCTGAAGGCTCCCGGCTACGGCGATCGCCGCAAAGAGATGCTGCAGGATATGGCAGTCCTCACCGGCGGCCAGGTGATCTCCGAAGAGCTGGGTCGACGCCTCGACCAAGTTGCGCTTGAGGACCTCGGTCGCGCCCGTCGCGTCGTTTCCGATAAGGACAACACGACGTTTGTCGAGGGCCACGGTGACTCTGAGGAAGTCAAGGGTCGCATCAACCAGATCAAGGCTCAGGTTGAAGAGACTACGAGCGACTACGACCGCGAGAAGCTGGAAGAGCGCGTAGCCAAGATGTCCGGCGGCGTGGCCGTCATCAACGTGGGCGCGGCCACCGAAGTCGAGTTGAAAGAGAAGAAGCACCGCGTCGAGGATGCACTCTCGGCGACGCGCGCTGCAGTTGAGGAAGGCATCGTCCCTGGTGGCGGAATTGCACTGCTCAACGCTCTGCCCGCGCTGGACGGCCTAAAGCTCGACGGCGATGAAGCCGTGGCGGTGACGATCATGCGCCGCGCACTGGAAGCGCCGATCCGGCGCATCGCGCAGAACGCCGGCCAGGACGGCTCCGTCATTGCCCAAGAGGTTCGCCGCTTGGCCAAGAGCCGCCGCAATAAGAACGTTGGCTTCAACGTGCTCACCGCTGAGTATGTTGACATGATCGAGTCGGGCATCATCGACCCGTTGAAGGTCACCCGCTCGGCAGTCGAGAACGCGGCTTCGGTCGCAGCCATGGTACTGACCACGGATGCGCTGGTGGTTGACATTCCTGAACCGCCGGCACCCGCACCCGCCGAAGGCGAAGGGATGCCTTACTAGGGCAACCTGTTCTCAATTCTGAGAATTGCAAAGGGGCTCCCCAATCGGGGAGCCCCTTCGTTTTGCCGCTGGGGAGGCGTTATGGCGTCTCTTGCCTCACAGCAAGCTCCGATTCACTCTCAGGCCGTTGCCCCAACACGAACCAATATCCGGTCGGCATCCTCCATTGTAAAATTACTGCACACCGGAAGGATGCACTCTCCTGGCCCAACTACTCTGTACTGATACTTGGGACAAACGGTAGCACAGGTCCGTAACCTGTGGTCTTCTCGTCGCATTGGCACGATCGCCCAATTAACTAAAAGATGGCGCAGAGCCTGCCCCGTGCGTGACACGGGGTTGCAGACGTGCCCTCAGCCTGTCTAAGGGCCTCCGCTATCGGCGCTCTCACCCATCGATTCAAGTCTGTCGAACCACTAGCTTCGCAGCCTGGCGTGACTGGGGTCGAACAATGGTTCTTCCGTTACCGTAGCCTCGTACCGCCTGCCAAAGTAATCTATGGTTAGGCTGGTTCCCTCAGTGGCACATTCAATTGGCAAATAGCCATAAGCAATGCTCTTGCCAACGGTGTACCCAGTATTTGCGCTGGTCACGTAACCAAGCACACGCTCGCCATCGAGGATGGGCTCCTTACCCATGACCACGTGGCTGGGATCGTCCAGAGTGAGACAGCAGAGTCGCCGCTCGATGCCCGCTTCCCGGCTGCGCATGAGGGCCTCACGGCCGATAAAGTCACCTTTATTGAGCTTCACTGCCCAGCCCAACCCGGCCTCGTATGGATTGTAATCCGTGTGGATGTCCGCACCCCACAAGCGATATCCCTTCTCCAAGCGCAGCGAGTCGAACGCCCCACCGCCGGCCGCAATCATGCCAAAGTGCTGTCCCGCTTCCCAAAGGGCATCCCACGTGCCCAGGCCGTACTCGGTAGGGACATAGATCTCCCAACCCAGTTCGCCGACATAGGAAACACGCAAGGCGCGGGCAGGTGCGGTACCGATAGAAAGCGCTTTGCTCGCGAAGTACGGAAATGCGCGGTTCGATACATTGTCTGCGCACACCTGCTGCAATACGTCGCGTGCTCGCGGCCCCCACAAGCCAATACCGCAGTACTCCGACGTGACGTCGTCTATGGTCACCGAATCGTCCGATGGCGCATGGCTGCGCAGCCATGCCAGGTCCCGTATCCCACTGGCGCCGCCGGTGAGCACGAGAAAGCGGTCTCTTGCGAGACGTGTGAGCGTGAGATCGCACTGGATGCCGCCATTCCGGTTGAGCATCGCCGTGTAGACGACCTTGCCCACCGGGCGGTCGATCTGGTTCGCGCTGATGGACTGCAGATAGTCCAGTGCGCCTGGACCGCTTACCTCTATCTTCGTGAACGCCGTAAGATCATACATGGCTACGCGCTCGCGGGTCGCACGGTGTTCGCCAGCCTGAATGGGGCTCCAGTGTTGGGCTTCCCAGCCAGTTCTTACCGGCATAGCATCATCCGCAATGAGGTCTTTATTGGCCTCAAACCATTGCGGGCGTTCCCAGCCGGCGCTCTCGAAGAAGACGGCTCCAAGCGCTTCCAAACGCGGGTGGAACGGACTGCACCGCACGTTGCGGGGGGTCTCCAGCTGCTGCTGGGGGTGGATGATATCGTAGACCTCGCGGTACTGCTGCGCCCCGCGGGCCCTTACATATGCCGGCGTGTGCGCGTGAGCCGGGAACCGGCTGTAATCCGCCTCCCGCAGATCAAGGCTCGGCATGCCTTCCGCCATCCATTCCGCAACCACGCTGCCCACACCGCCGCCATGCGTAATCCAGACCGCTTCAGCGATCCATAGTCCATCTACCTGCGGCGCTTCACCCAGGATGGGCAGGCCGTCCGGCGTGAAGGAAAACATGCCGTTGAAGGCGTCCGTTAACTCAAGATTGCGCAGCGCGGGGAAGAGCTCGTCAGCCGCCTGTCGCGCGACCGTAAAGTGCTCCGGCGTAAAGTCCATCATGGCTGGGGCGCGCTCTGCTTCCGCGGGGCTGAGAATGTCGTCCGCCTCCACCGGCAAGGGTTCGTGCTTGTAATTCCCGATGCCGTAGCAGTCGCCTTCCTGGCGAAAGTACATGGCGTAGTCCTGATGCCGCACGATGGGATGGTCGACCTCGCGAGTCTCTCCCTGCAAAGCGGGCAACGGAGCTGTGCGCGTGTATTGGTGCTGCACTGGCAGCAATGGGATTGAGACACCCGCCATACGCCCGACACGCGGCCCCCAGATACCGGCGCAAATGAGCACCTGGTCGGCAGCAATGCGGCCTGCCGTGGTCTCCACCGCTTGCACGCGCCCGCCCTTAACCACGATGTTGGTGACCATGGTATTTCCATAGAATGCGGCACCGTGCGCTTTTGAATAGCGCGACATCGCTTCTGCCGCGCGCACGGGCTTAGCGATACCGTCGCTGGGGACGAAGTACGCGCCGTGGATTACGCTGGGGTTCAGCAACGGCACGAGGTCGAGCGTCTCTTGAGGAGAAATTAGGCTGGCATCTAGTCCGTATGACTTGGCAAAGCCCAGCTTGCGGTGTAGGTCCTGCCAGCGCGCCTCAGTAAACGCCACCTCCAAGCTGCCCACACCGTACCAGCAGGGCTCGCCGTCCAATTCAAGCCGGCCGTAGAGTTCAACCGTTTCCTTGGCAAGCGTGGTCATGAGCTTGGAAGCGTTGGTTTGGAACACGAGGCCGGGGGCATGGGAGGACGAACCGCCGGTGTCGAACAGCGGCCCCTGATCCACCACTACGATATCTTGCCAGCCGCGCTTCGTGAGGTGATAGGCGACGCTGCACCCCACAATGCCGGCGCCAATGATGACAAGACGCGCATGCGACTGCACGGTGGGCTCTCCTCTGTTAGCTCTGCGTTACCGGATCGAACGGGGTTTCAGACAGATGTAACTCTTACTCATTGCATGAACGCCAAGGGCGTCTGCAGGCGGCTGCACGAGCCGCGCAGCCTCACGACGCTCCCGGCCAGCACTGGTGTATAGCCCACGCAAGAGGCGTTCCCCCTCACCCTAGCCCTCTCCCCGAGGAGAGGGAACCGGAGGGGGCAAGAACCTAGGGGCCTCAATGCGGCCCGCGCGCACCCACCGCTGCAAGAGCGCTCTTCAATGGCCCGCTGTAGCGCAGGGGCTTGTCCCCCGCCAGAGCAAAGGGAAACAGGCACGAAAAGGATTGACTTTACAGGAACGCAGGTTGCAAACCTGCGCTACCGGGGATATGAGGCGCGGTACTCTGCGCCATTTTGTCTAATGCGATAACATTGGGGCTTGTCCCCCGCCTCTTGGTGCCTAGTGGTTTGATATTTTTGCATTGATGGGCAGGAACACCGGTAGCACAGGTTTGTAACCTGTGCCCAGCCCCGCGGTCTGGTGTGCTCGCTCCACGCTACGGCAAGATGGCGCAGAGCCTGCCCCGTGCGTGACACGGGGTTGCAAACTTGTCCTGAGCACTTCGGCAGGCCTGTGCTGAGCCTGTCGAAGCGCTCAGTACAGGCTCTGTCGAAGTGCCTGCGCTACCGGGGATATGAGGCGCGGTGCTCTGCGCCACTATGTTTAATGCGACAACATTGGGGCTTGCCCCCCGCCTCCTGGCGCCTAGAGTGTCATTTGCTCTCAGGGCCGGCTGCTCAGCTCTCCTGACGCCGTTCCCAGTTAAACTCCGTCTCGCTCATGGGCTTGTCGGGGTCCGGCTGCCAAATCGCTTCCTCTTCAAATTTGCCGAGCACCTTGGCCATTTCGCGGACGTGCATGGCAACCGTTCCACAACAGGCGCCGATGAAGTTTACGCCCATGGCCTTGGCCTTCACCGCGTAGTCCGCCATCTCGTAGCGCGTCATTTGCGTCGGCTCCAGCTTGTCAGGAAACGCCGAAGTACCCGTAAACCACGGCACCTCGTCGCTGGTGCGGTGCGCCACCGGCTGGGCGGCAATGTAGGCATCGGTCGCAACACGCATCTCCTCAAGAATGGGATACGTGTGCACCGGATCGCGCATGCAGTTCGCGCCGACGATTTCCGCGCCCGCATCCGCCAGCATGCGCGCGCAGTCGGCAGCGGAATAACCGTCGTCCGTTTCCGTTGTTGCGCGGAATGACATGGTAATCATGGCGGGCAAGTTTGACTTGGCCTTGATGCGCTCTAGGCAGAGCAACGCCTCGCCCAAGTGCCAGAAGGTCTCACCAATGAAGAAGTCTACGCCTTCTTGCGCCTCAATCTGCTCGTCGAATATTCCGGCAATCGCGGCATTGCCGGTGGGATTATCCGCTTCCCACTTCCACGTCGCGCTCAGGTCGCCGGCCACAAGCGCTTTGTCACCGGCCACGTCTTTCGCAATCTGTGTAGTTTTCTGATTGATCTCGAACGTCCGGTCGGCCTGGCCCACGGTCTCGAGCTTGCTGCGACTGCCGTAGAATGCCATTACCTGCAAGACTTCCGAACCAGCCCGCAAGAATTCGACGTGCATCTCACGAATTGCGCTCGGGTATTCCAGCGCCAGTTCGGGAGTGAATGCTCCAGCGATGACATAGCCACGCTTCTCAAGTTCAACAATGTAGCCGCCATCACCGAGTACGACGTCTTTCTCCAACATCTGCAAGATGCCCATTTTCGTTGGCTCTCCCTTCTAGGTCAATCTTCCCCACGCCAAGCAACGAGTTTCGCCGCCGTGCCGCGCCCACGAGGACGCAAGGCGGGGCGCAATCATAGCTCTCTTTGCATGCAACTCCTTCCAACCGCACCCTAGAGGAAATGTCACCAACGGCGCTGGGCGCGGCAACTACGCCACGCGCGCCGGATCCAGTAACGCGCACGGTACCGCCGACATGACCTTGCGCAGTCCGGCGGCAACGTCACGCGCGTCCTGTTCCGTCCAGTCCATGCTGAGATGGTATTCACAAACACGCGGCATAAGTTCCTCCGCCCGCGGGCAGAGGCCGGGGCCGTAGTCCACACTGCCGGCATAGAGACGCGGGTCCCACGGCGACGCGCCCTGGTGCCACATGCGTTTTTCCACAATCGGCTCATGCATGTAGACTGGCACGCCGCCGTAGGGAAACTTGATCGGCACACCTTCCGCCGCGAGCGCCTGTCTGGCCCACGCGCAGAGTTCTACCGTATCGAAGACAAACCCTGGACTGACACCGGTATCACCCCTGGTATCCGCCAAAGGCCTCACGCGTACGCCTGGCAAGCCGCTCACACCCTCTTTGATGATGCCGCCGAGGTGGCGTACGTGCGCGCGCAGCCGCTCCAGCTTTTGCACCTGCTCTATGAGCACCGCCGCGGTAAGCTCGCTCATGCGGTAGTTCTCGCCGAAGAACGGCGCCAGGTCCGCGCCTTCACTCTTGCGGGGCGTGCCCTGGTCCTGGCAGGCGATGGTGCGTTGGTGAAGGACGGGGTCATTGGTGACGACCATGCCGCCCTCACCGGCAGAGATCACTTTGTTCATCTGGAAGCTGAAGATGTTTATGTCACCCAGCCCGCCGACGAACCGGCCGTGATACTGCGCGCCAAACGACTGGGCGCAGTCCTCCAGAATAGCCACCCCATGTCGTTTACCCACTTCGAGTAACGGCTGCAGATCGGCGGCCGCACCGCGCCAGTGCACCACCATCACGGCCCGTGTGCGCGGTGTGATGACATGCTCGACACTTTCGGCGGAAATGCTCACAGTTTCGTCCAGGTCGGCGAATATCGGCACTGCCTGGCACGCGACCACGGCGTTTACACAACCGTAGAAGGTGGCGGCAGGCACGATCACCTCGTCGCCGGGCCCCACGCCGAGCGCGCGGAGCGCCACAATCAGCGCCGCCGTGCCTGAAGTCACGCCCACGGCGTGCTCAATGCCGATGAGCGATGCAACCGTCTGCTCCAGCTCATTCACTTTGTACGCCGGGTCGGGACCGTAATAGCGAAACGGCGAGCGCCGCTCCAAGACCTCATTCACGGCCCGCTTCTCTTCCTCACCGATAATAGTTGCGCCCGGGTACGCTCCCGGTAGCGGTGTCGTGCGCACCGGCGCGCCGCCGTCAAGCGCTAGCTGTCCAGTCATAGGCCACTCTCTTTTCTTGAGACACTCTTATAGCTCAGGCAAGGAGGAAAACATCCCTCGAGGACACCTTTGCATAACCGTCTGAAAGCTCCCTCTCCCTCGAGGAGACCTTTGCGCAACTCAAGCGGTAGCGAAATAGTTCCCTCTCCCTCGACGGGAGAGGGCTAGGGTGAGGGTGGATCTCCTGAATTCTCTCCATACGCACACCGATTCTGCCCTGATACGTCGTGACACTGTCCAGCGTAAAGGGCCATCATAGCAAAAAGACCCCCTCACCCCAACCCTCTCCCCCAGAGGCTGTCTCAAAAGTAGATCTACCGGATGTATACTGGCGTGAAGAGGAGCAAGGTGAGGTGGTGGGATAGTTTGTAGAGAGGTAGTGACGATGCCGTTGAGACCGTTTAGTCGTGAACAGGCCTGGCTGTTGCCGCCG
>JAPOQA010000012.1 GCA_026710945.1 Chloroflexota bacterium | reverse complement strand
CCCCAACCCTCTCCCCCAGGAGAGGGAGTGCCCCTGCCTGAAGGTGGGGTTATGCAAAGGTCTCCCAAGGAGAGAGGGGTAACACTTTTTCCTCAGGGCCTCGTTACGCAAAGATATTCTGCATGGATGGGAGATTTGCCCCTATGGGCACGACTTGTCGTGCCGCTACGCATCCTCTTCCAGGGCTCCGGCGCGTCGCAGGATAGTCCAATACGCATGGTCAGCCAGGTGGACGATGGTATTTACCAGGCTGCGCTCGACGTTTTCACCCTCGGCGGAGTGCGCGCCGGCCGTATGCACAATGGCTTCCGGCAGGCCCACGGTAAGCGCCACGTGCACGCCATACGCGGGATGCCGCACTGCAGGGAAGCCCGCTTTGCGGGGGTCGGCGCGCCAGCGCGCCTGGTTGGCGGGACTGAATTCGAACGGCTTGCCCAGGTCGTGACAGAGCGCAGCGGCGCATAGCAGGTCGCGGTCGATGCCCAGCGGCCCCACCACCTGCTCCAGGGAGTCGGCCACGGCCAAGGCAATGCGGGCCACTCCGCGCAGGTGGTCGGCTTGGGTGCCTTGCTTCATGGCGGGGGTATCCGGATTGCCGGACGCGCGCATCTGCTCGACGGCCGTGAATTCGGTTTCCGAGAGGGCAAAGGCCCAGGCCTCCACCACCTGCTCCCGCAGCGTCTCGTCTGAGATATCGGCTAATTCCGGAAAGCTTTGGCGGACGCTTGCCCGCAGTTCATCGTTGCCGGCCATGGCAATTCTCCTTTAGGTCAGGAATTTTTGGGTCTTCCATCATATTCAGCGTAGCGAGGCGGTAGTTCCCTTTTGTTTTGGGATTCTATCGAACGAGGAAACCGGTCTGCCACCTAACCGGTCAAGGCACGACATGTCGTGCCCCTACGCTTTCGTAGGTCTTGCAAGACTCTCACCCTCATCCCGGCCCGCTCTCGCCATGGAAAGTCTTGGAGGAATTCGGTCAGGGACGCAGCAAATTTCTCCCTCTCCTCGGAGAGAGGGAGTGACCCTGCATGAAAGTGGGGTTATGCAAAGGTCTCCGCCGGGGGACTTTCCCGCCCCGGCGTGGGTTACGCAAAGCTCTCCTCAAGGGAGAGGGGACTTTCTCCCTGCAGCGGCGCTACGCAATGGTCTTCGCCACGGGAGAGGGGCTCCCTCGCGTGGCGAGGTACCTAGAAGGCCATTGCGTACAGAGCCTAAACTGCCGGCAGCTTCCCATCTACCTGCCTAATGGTGTGCCACTGCGCCGTTGCGGTTGCTCAACCAGAGGCGCACCAGGTGCCGCCGCCGCTCCGGTTCGGGATAGTCTTCAAAAGAGGTGCGGTTGTGCAGCAGCCAATGGTTGCTTGTGAAGAGCATCTGGCCCGGCTCGAGCAGCATTTCAACGTGCAGGTCTTGGCGGGTCAGCGTCGCTTCCACCGCCTCCAGTGCCTTGGCTTGCGCGGGACTGAATGGCTCACCCATCTTCTCTTGCCCCACCTGAATGTAGTAGTACAGGTAGCGGATGTGCAGGCCCTGCGCATCCCAGCGAAAGATTGGCGCTTCGAAGACCGGCTTTTCGCCTTCTTTGAACTGCCCCCGCCGGTCGAAGTAGAAATTCTCATAGAGGATTGACAGCGCGTCCGGGTACTTGGTGAGCAGTTCGTTGTGCAGCGTATACGCGCTGAGGAACTGGCTCCTGCCGCCGGACTTTGCCCCCTGCAAGCTGAGCAAGCCGAGGATATCGGGAATGGGGTCGCCGAAACAGTGGTCCATGTGAAAACTGCTCTCCAGGTTGCTCACGGAGAAGCGCGCCCCTTTGGATACGTCCTGCCCCATATCGCGCACGTCATAGAGCAGCGTGCCTCTCACGTCCTGGGCGAACGGCGCACCGAGAAGCTGGCCGATGACCCAGTAGACCATCTGGGCCTCCTCGCGGGAATACCGCTCGAACGACAGCCGCTCGACGATGATGAACCCCCGTCCGCTCTCCAAGGCGACAACAGCATCGTTCAGGACTGCGGCGCAAGCCGGAAAGTCGGCGCTCGCGATCCGGGTCTCCGTGATCGGCTGGGACTGGCCTCGCCGCTGCGCGACAAAGGCGTCAAGCTCCGCAAAGCAGTCCGCCGTCAAAGTGTAGCGCCACGACTCGCCCCCATCGATTGACTGCGCGGTCCACGCCCGAGAATCGGTGATCACTTCCGACAACATCTGCGTGCTTGCCATGCTAATTTCCTCCCAACTTTGCTGGCTTGTGTCACCTCAGTGTCTGACCTCAATTACGGTCAATGTGCTTTTGCAACTGCAAATCCGGTTTCAGGTAGCGCGGGGGCTTGTCCCCCGCCTCCTAACTCTTCTGGTAGCGCGGGGGCTTGTCCCCCGCCTCCTAACTCGAAATGGAAACGAGCACGCTCACTTCCGTCTGCTCCTGTCCAACTCGAGACAATCCAATCGCGCTTCAGGGTCTACGACCGTTGGTGACATTTTACACCACCGCGCCAGAACCAACCCCGCGGCCCTAGCGGGGGTCAGCCTCATTCCGGGATACAGCAAAGCACACGCTTTGGACAGCAATGGCAGCGATTCAGCCCTTCACGCCCGCCCGCTTGCACCGCTGCTCCTTGAAACCACCTACCCGCCGCGCTAGAATCGGTAAATCCATACAGGCAACCAAGGAGCCTGCACAGCCCTTGCCCAATTCCCATAGCCACAACATGGGCGTAGGTCGCGAAGCAAGACACACGGCAACTGAGCACAGCAACGATGAGCGCACGCACTGAGAGTCGGCAGATGCAAGAACCGTCCGCTGAGGCAGCAACCAGCGCATACCTCCAGCGGCTGCGCGAGCGGCAGAACGCTTACCTGCAGCGCATGGCGCCGCTGTGGGCGCAGGCGCATCCCTATGCGTCGCGGGTAATGGATGAGTATGGGCTGACGCCCGACGACTTCCGCACCGTAGATGACATTCCCAAGCTGCCGCCCATGACCAAACAGGACTACATCCGCGACCCGGAGTCGTTTCGGCTTGACCCCGCCCGCGCCACCGGCCTGAGCCTGGAGGAGCGAACGATCGCCGACATCATCTACACGGCGGGGTCTACCGGCGAACCGACGCCCTTCTACGACACGGTGCACGACCGCTTTGCGCGCATCGACCTGCTGGAGCGCGGCGCGCGCATTGCGGGCGTCGGGCCTGACGACACCGTGATGAACCTCTTTCCCCTGAGCGCCGTGCCCCACCAGGGATACTTGAGTGCCACGTGGGGCGCCATGGCGACCGGCAGTAAGCTGCTCAGCGCACATACCGGCCGCGCCTATGCTGACTTTCCGGTGCATAGGCGCATGGACGAGGCCATAGATCTCATCGAGAGCCAACGCGCCACGGTGCTGTGGGGCATCACCTCGTATGTGCGGCGCGTGATCCTGCGCGCTGAGACTCTCGGCAAGGACTTTAGCGCGGTGCGCCTCGTCATGGCAATGGGCGAGCCCTGCCCCACGGCTATGCGCAATGACATGCGCGCGCGGCTCACGCACCTGGGCAGCCCGCACGTCACGGTCAACAACGGCTACGGCATGACGGAGCTCATGGGGCCGTCCACGGAGTGCCGCGAAAACGGCGGCGCTCATCTGCCCGCGCCCGAGCAGTTCCACTTTGAGGTGGTTGACCCGCAGACGTACGCGCCCGTGCCTGACGGCGCGCGGGGCCTGCTGGTCCTAACGCACCTCAACCGGCGCGGCACGGTGCTGCTGCGCTACGCGGCCGGTGACGTGGTAGCGCTGACGCACGAGCAGTGTCCTCACTGCGACCGCTACGAGCCGCGCTTCCTGGGCAGCCCGTATCGCGTAGACGGCCTGACGAAGGTCAAGGGCACCTTGGTGAATCCGGCTATGCTGTTAGAAGGACTATCGGGTTTGCTCAGCCGGGGGGTGAGGGAGTACCAGGTTGTCATCAGTCGAGAGACTCCCCACGATCCGCTCTCCGCCGACGTACTCCGGGTGCGCGCCGCGTGCGCCGAGGCAGAACGAGAGCGCTTACGGCACGAGATCGCGGCCACCGTGCGCGCCGAAACGGAGATTAGTCCCGAAATTGAGTTTCTGCCGGCAGACGGCTTTGGCGAAATCGCGGGCGGCTACAAGTTCAAGCGCTTTGTGGACGAACGAGTGGATATGTAAGCAGTATTAGCAAGACTTCTCAATCCAAGAAAGATTGCACCATCGTGGGAACACCGCAACGTACCGACCGGCTCGTCGCCGGTGATGAACTGGACCCGTTCACCTTTCAGGTGACGGAGGAATTCAACGAGAACTTCCTGCACGCAGTGGAGGACTTACATCCACGCTATGTGACAGGCGAGGATGGCGCGCCGCCTATCATCCACGCCGGGCTGCTCTTCAATTTCAGCAATCTGACGCGCAGTCCTTCGTTTTCCCTGCCCGCCGGTGTGGCGGCCATTCACACCCATGAAGAAGCCACGTACTATGAGCCCGCGCCTGTTGGGAGCACTATCACCGTTTCCTGGAAAATCTTAGACACCTATAGTAAGCGGGAACGTGAGTACCAGGTTGTCGAGGCGCTCATTACCACCGAGACCGGCGCACAAGTGCTTCGCCGTATTTCGACGAACATCTACATGGGGGAAGAGTAATGTCTTTCCCTGTAGATGTCAGGCAATTCGTTGACAGATTTGAGAACAAGAGCAACTGAACGCAACACAAGATTTGACAAGTACCAATGTCATTCCGAGCGGAGCGTCGAACAGGGTTCGCGGAATCTAGGGTCCATGAAACATGTCGCCCGATAGGCTCAAAAGCTTAGATTCCGCGCTCTTAGCGACTCTTCGCTGCGCTACGATCGGAATGACTTGATTTCTCTACGCCGCCAATTGGGTAGAGGATTCTGTCAACGAAATAGTCAACACTTACAGGAATGACGGAAAGCTGGAAGATAACGCAGCAAGGACACATAGATGCAACAGATCTCGCCCGACACGCCCGTCGGCCACACCGTAACGGGCCGCACAAAGAAGGTCACGTCGTACCGCACGTGGCTCTTTTCCGGCGGCTGGCCGCGCTTTGACGGCTGGCCCGCCAAGAATGTGCACACCGACCTTGCCGCCGCGCAGGCGAGCGGCCTGCCCACCCGAGCCGCCTCCGGCGCCATGTGCCTCGGCTACCTGACGGAACTGCTGGTCGACCTCTTTGGTGAGGCCTGGCTAAGCTACGGAATGTTCGATACCAAGTTCATTGGCATCATCGACGCCGGTGACGACATCGTCTCCAAGGCTCGCGTCACTGACATAGAGAGTACAAATTCAGGTGTCCAGTTCTCGCTCGACGTCTGGTGCGAAAACCAGGACGGCACGCCGGTTGTCGTCGGCACGGCGAGCGGCAGGCTGGAGTGATGCCGGACTTTCGCGCGCCAGGCCGTGACGTGGAGCGAGCGGCGAATGGAATTCCACCTGTCACTCCGTCGCACGCCGGAGTCTCGGGCGGGGGCTGTGCGTTAGGCGCGGCAAAGATGGCTTCCGGCTTCCGCCGGAATGACGGACGTGGACCGGCCACATTCGTTGGAATAGAGAGCAAACAGCCCGCTCGCCCAGGGCAAGTAAGAGATTAGAGTCCTACGCGAGAAGAGTCTTGAAGTAACGAGTTTCCGCAATTTGAGGAGCGCAAAGGATGCCTGGAATCGTAGCCTGCGTCCATCCCCGCGCCGCTGAGGAAGGCGCAAAAATTCTGGAAGCGGGCGGAAATGCCTTTGACGCTGCCATTGCCACCGCTTTCGTGCAGATGATCGTGACGCCCTTCAGTTGCGGTGTCGGGGGCATGGTCTCGGCGCACCTCTTTTCGCGTGCGCACGATGCCCACGTAATCGTGGACGGCTGCCTGCGCGCCGGATCGCAGGTGACGGAGGACATGTGGCTTGACGACTATCGCGGTGAAGGAGAATTCAGCGGTGAGAGCCTGTTTGAAGACTACCGCAGCACTATGGGCTACACCTCCATCTGCACGCCCGGCGCGGTGGCCGCCTTGGGCGAGGTGCACCGCAGCTTTGGCACCTTGCCGTGGCGGGTCCTCCTGCAGCCGGCAATCCGCATCGCGCGGCAGGGCTTTCCCGTGCTGCCGGGCATGGCGCAAGTCACCAACGAGCAACCGGAACCCTACAGACCCAGCCGTGTCGAGCGTCTGAGCGCAACGGCCGATTGCGCCGCGCTCTACCTGAAACCGGACGGAGCGCTGTTTGACGCGGACGAGCAGCTTTGCAATCCCGCGTATGCCGATACACTCGAACAGCTTGCCGCGGCTGGCGCGGATGACTTCTACCACGGCGAGTTGGCCCAGCGCATAGGCAATGATCTGGAGCGCAACGGCGCGTTTGTAACCCGCGACGATCTGGCCGTGTACAAACCGGTCACCTACGCCCCCCGCGCGACTACCTACCGCGACTACACAGTGTATAGCAACGGCGCGCCGGGCGGTGGGCCGCTGCTGCTGCAGTCGCTGAACGTGCTCGCGGGGTTCGATCTCACCGGGCTGGGACACGGCAGCACAGAATACTTGTCCCATCTGGGGTCTACGCTGCAATTGGTAAATCAAGACCGGCGCGATTATTTAGGAGACTCCGACTTCCTGCCGCAAACTCCAGAGTCGGTGCTACTTTCGACGGAGCGCACGGCCCAACTCCGCGCGGCGGTGACGGCCGGTACCGTAGGCGGCGTCGCGCCACCCCATGAGCACGGGGATACGACCCACCTCACCGTGGTGGACGCGGCGGGCAATATCGCGTGCATTACCCACAGCAACGGCAACCATTCGGGCGTCATCACACCCGGCATGGGATTTGTCTACAATAACGGCATGAACCGCTTTGATCCCCGGCCGGGCCGCGCCAGTTCCTTCGCTCCCCGCAAAGTGCGGCTGCACCTGATGATGCCGGCCATAGCCACGCGGGACGGCTCGCCCGCCGTGGCCTGGGGCGCGCCGGGCGGCAACGCCATCCTCAGCGCCCTGGTGCAGGCGTTTTCGAACGTCGTAGACTTTGGTATGACCGCCACGGAAGCGGTGACAGCGCCGCGCATCCACGCCGAAGGCGACACAATCTGGTGCGACGCCCGCATGCGCACGGATATCTGCGCTGCTCTACGCGCGCGGGGATTCACGGTTGAGCAGGACCCGATCAGCTATCCGTCCCGCTTTGCGCTCTGCCAGCTCGTTACAATCGGGACAGACGGCAGGCTGGACGGCGGCTCCGACCCGCGCGGCGAAGGGGCGGGAATCATCGCGCGCACCTAATGTGCCCGCACCGTAGTCGCAGCGCTGGACTCTTGCGTTTAGGCCGTAGCGCGGGGGCTTGTCCCCCGCTCCTGGATACAAGGAGAAACAGGGCTTTTCCCATGGACACCGTATTGGGGAAGAGGGCACACAACGATTGGCCCAATACAGACGCAGGTTACAAACCTGCGCTACCGGGGATGTGGGGACTTGCAAGTACCATGTTCCGCGCTTTAGTGGCAATTGCAACGTCATTGAAGCTAGTCTCCCGCCTGTGGCAATGGGCGCACGTTGCGGAGAAGATGGATTCCCGCGAAAGCGGGAATTGTAAATGCCAGGTAATTCGT
>JAPOQA010000011.1 GCA_026710945.1 Chloroflexota bacterium | reverse complement strand
TTCGTAGCGCTTCTCGCCAAATACCGCACTGCGAATCACGAGGCCGCGCTCCCGCTGGGCGTCCAAGTTTGCTCCGCGTGCGATGAAGTGGACTTCCTGTCCGTTCTCTAGCAGCCGGGCACCTAAGAACGCACCCACAGCACCGGCACCGTAGATTGCGAACTTCATCGTGCGCGGTCTAGCCGAGCGCTTGGCGCACGGCATCCTCCAGCGAGTCTAGGGCATCCGTGAAAAAGTGATCGCTCGCCTCGACCCAAGTCAATTGCTTGGGATGGCCCGCCATGGCGAAGACCTGCTCCATGTTGGCCCGTGAGCCGTACTCGTCCTGCGTGCTATGCACGAAGTACTTCGGACACCCGCATGCCTTCAGGAAACTCATCTCACCGCGGTTGACTGGCGTCCCCACGGCGATGATCCGTTCCACGGTCGGGTCGCCACAGCACACGGGCAGGCTGACCCTCGACCCGAACGAGAAGCCGCCAACGGCTAGGGAGATGCCCGCATAACGTTCGTGCATATACTGCATTGCTGCCCTGAGATCATCCTGTTCGCCTCGGCCGCCGTCATAGGTGCCGGAGCTCGCTCCCACGCCGCGGAAGTTGAATCGCAGTACCGCCGCCCCCATGCTGCGCGCAGCCTTGGCCATGCGAAAGACGACCTTGTTGTGCATCGTCCCGCCGTACTGAGGGTGGGGGTGGCAGAAGATGACTGTGCGCTCAATCCGTTTGGGTGCCTCGGGTTCTTCGAGCAGCGCTTCGAGCCGGCCGGCCGGGCCGATCAAAAAGATGGATTGCAGCTTGCGTGCCATGTCTTGTGAACCACAGAGAGCTGTGGGCCTCTCACCGAGGGTCGGGCTGGGATTGTCGAATTCAGGTCCGCATGGACATGATTCGTAGTGGACCCTGTGGTCCGATCATCCATTATGGCTTTAACGGCGCTGCAGGGATTGCGGGGTTCCGTTGCCTGGATTATTCAATTCCCTGCAAAGCACTCGTCCAATAAGGCTTCGGCAGTTCTGACACACCCACGAGGAAATTGGCCACCCTCGGCACTACGTGCCAATCTGCCATTCTCGTCCTACAATGCAGGCCTGAGAGGAGCGTTTGGGTAGTCATCAAGACCTGCCGAACCTTGCGGGGGTCGGCAACGTCATGCCACACGGAACCCAATAACGGCCTCACGGCCCCTCAAACGCGGTTGGCCGTGTTTTCACGCCGCATCCGGCTCGGACCCTCTTAGCCGAAATTCGCTGAATCCCGCCACGTTCGCCGGACTTATCATAGGTTCGGACCGCGCTTCGGCTTGAACCGCGCCGGACAGTCATCGAACAATCATGCGTCAACGTCGAATCCTCCGCCAATTCCCTCCGCCACGCCTTACCGCGCTCGCTGCGGTGTGTCTCTGCCTGCTGCTGGGCGCATGCTCACCATCCGAGACGGCAGGTTTACCAGAACGGCCTAATGTGCTCTTCATCGTCGTCGACGATCTGAACGTAGCGCTGGGCACGTACGACGGCTATCCGACCGCCAAGACCCCCAATATCGACCGGCTTGCGTCTCAAGGGGTGCGCTTTGACAGGGCATACGCTCAGGATCCCATCTGCAATCCGTCCCGGACATCGTTTCTCAGCGGCCGGAGGCCAGCTACTACGAATGTCTACGGCAATTTCGTAGAGCCACGCACACACCTAGGAGACGTCGTAATGCTGCCGGAGTATTTCCGCGCACAGGGATACTTCACCGCAAGGGTGGGGAAGGTAGCCC
>JAPOQA010000010.1 GCA_026710945.1 Chloroflexota bacterium | reverse complement strand
TACGTCTTGACACTGCCCAGCGTAAAGGGCCATCGTAGCAAAAAGACCCCCTCACCCCAACCCTCTCCCCCAGGAGAGGGAGTGCCCTGCTTGAAAGTGGGGTTATGAAAAGGTCTCCTGGGGTGAGGGGATGAATCCCGGCGCCAGAACTCCCGGCAGTCTTCCCGCTCGCTACAGTGGCCGAATGGCGCCATCTCCGTAGACGAGCCACTTATACGTGGTCATTTCTTCCAGCGCCATAGGGCCACGAGCGTGGAGCTTCTGCGTGCTGATGCCCACTTCGGCGCCGAGACCGAACTGTGCGCCGTCGGTGAACTGTGTTGAGGCGTTCCAGTAGACGGCGGCGGCATCCATCTCGCGCATGAAACGCTGTCCCGCGGAATAGTCTTGCGTGACGATCGCTTCGGAATGGCTGGACGTGTAAGTGTGGAGGTGGTCCATGGCGGCATCGAAGTCATCGACCACCTTGACTGCCATCGTAAGCGCCAGGAACTCCTTGCCCCAGTCTTCGTCGATGGCCGGCAGCACGTGCGGCGACTCGCCAAGGATTGCTTGCGTTCGCGGGCAGCCGTGAATCTCCACGCCGGCTGCAGCCAGGTCGGGATAAACGGTGAGGAGAAACTGCGGCGCAATAGCCGCATGGACGAGCAGCGTGTCAAGAGTGTTGCAAATCGAATAGCGACGGGTCTTGGCGTTCACCACAATTCGCCGTGCCTTCTCCAGGTCGGCGTGTTCGTCCACGTACGTGTGGCAGACACCGGCTCCGGTTTCGATCACCGGCACCGTTGCATTCTCGACGACAAAATTGATCAGACCGGCGCCCCCGCGGGGTATCACCAAGTCGATGTCGCCTTTTGCTTGCAGCAAGCGGTGCACGTGGGCGCGGTCTGTATCTTCGATGAGTTGCACCCAATGCATGGGCGCTCCGGCAGCGACGCCGGCGTCGTGGATTACGCGAGCCAAAGCGACGTTTGAGGAAATGGCCTCTGATCCGCCGCGCAGCACGACGGCATTGCCGGACTTAAAGCAGAGACAGGCGATGTCTACCGTTACGTTCGGCCGCGATTCGTAGATAGCGCCGACGACGCCGAACGGCACGCGTATCCGCCCTACCGTGATGCCGCTCTCGACCGTGCGCATATCAGTGACCGCACCCACCGGGTCTTCCAGAGCGGCTACTTTGCGCACGTCGCTGGCAATACCTGCCAGGACTTTCGGTGTAAGCGTAAGACGGTCTATTGAATAAGCGTCGATTCCCGATGCGGTTGCGGCCGAAACGTCACTGCTGTTTTCGCTAACAAGGTGCTCCGTCTCAGTTTCAATGGCGTCAGCTACTGCCTGGAGCACCGTATTCTTGGTCTTCGTCGAAAGCTGCGCGACCGCGCGTGATGCGAGACGCGCCTGAACGAGCTTTTCAGCGAGGAGATCGATCGTTACACTCATTGTTATTCCTCCACCTGCCAAGGGAACGTGGTATGCTATTTCCAAATTTCACTTATATTCGCAATATGGATCGCTCAGGTGCCTGAGCACATACATCAAGTATAGTTACCTGGAGCAGGTGACTGCAAAAGCCATGAATCGAAACCGCACAAAGCAAGGTGCCGACGGGCCGAGACAGCCGCACCGCAGTCGGAAGCGGACGAAGCGCATGCAGAAAGAGCACTCTGCAGGCGGCATCGTGTTCCGAGAGGATGACGGGCAGGTGGTGGTGCTGGTAACCCAGAGCAGCGCGCACGATGGCTGGATATTCCCGAAAGGCCACTTGGAGCACGGTGAGACGTCAAGCGACGCGGCGCTGCGAGAAGTGAAGGAGGAGACCGGCGTGGACGCGCGAATCTTGGAGCGCGTCGGCACGATTCGCTATGGTTTTCGCGTGCGGGGCCGTCAGATTGCTAAGACTGCGCTCTTCTATCTGATGGAATACGTCGGCGGGAAGACGAGCGACGAGAGTCCGGAAGTAAGCGCCGTAACTTGGGTGCCGCTCGGTCAGGTGGCGGGTACCTTGAGCTTTGCGAACGAAGCCGGGATTTGGGCTAAGGCGCAAGGTCTCCTAGAACAGCGGCGAGCGCGCTCCGCGTGACCGCGCCCTCCCGGAGTATGCGAGCGGGCTGCACCGTGCAGTCAAGCACGGTGGATGGCGTGTTGCCGGTGGCAGGTCCGCCGTCGAGAATCAGGTCTACCCCTTCACCCAGTTGCTCTTGCGCATCTTCAGCGGTGGTGGCAGGCGGACAGCCGCTCCGGTTGGCGCTGGTGCCTGTGAGCGGACATCCCGCCGCCGCGAGCAATGCAAGCACCGCAGCATGATTTGGCTGGCGCACGGCAAGCGTCGCTTCCCCTAAGAGCGGCGATAGATGCGGTTGCTTGGTCAAGACGATGGTGAGCGCTCCCGGCCAGAAAACATCCATGAGCCGCCTCGCGTCTTGTGGAATGCTTGTCACGAGTTCTCCAAGGTGGGCTTGGTCCCCGATCAGGACCGGCAGGGACTTTTCGTCGGGCCGCCGTTTTGCCTCCATGACCTTGTCAAGCGCTTGCGGCAGAAAGACGTTGGCCCCAAGACCATACACGGTATCGGTGGGATAGGCGACGATGCCGCCATTGCGGATTGTCGTGGCGGCGCGCTGGATTGCGGCGAGATCGGAAGCGCAGAAGATTTGTCTTGCCTTAGGTTGAAGAGCCAGGGAGTGCTTCACACACATAGTGCCGCCGCGTTGTCATCCCGTGCCATCTGATGTTCCTGTGTCGTTCGCTTGTTTGCGTTCTCATGTGTTGGCTGCTTGACCGTCATTTCGGGCTTCTTGGCGAGAAAAGTACGCACTATCTCAGGCAAAGCGCTTCGAATGCGAAGCGATAATCTTTGGCATGCTCAGTACACAGACGATCAATGACATATGGATGACTTCTGGTAGATGCACATGCTACCGTAAGCGCACTTGCCACACTACGTATAGCGCCGCTCACCAATTTTCTTGAAGTAATCGTCGATCTCCTCACGCATACGAACGACAACCGACGTTCTCGAAACAATCAAGCAAATCCTGGTAGATGTCCTGTCCACCCGCGAGGAAACTCCAGAATTCTTCCCCGACCATCAACTGACTCTGGTTTTTGGTTTCCAGCATGCCGCGCAGTGTCCACCGTTTGTACGGCTTTGGCGCGTAGGGATTGTAGGGAGAAGCTATGATGGTCCGCACGTTCGCATTTGGGTCTTGATAGAGGATAGCAGCCGCCCACTCCAGCAAATCTTGTTTATGCTTCTCAAATCCGCTTACGTTGGGCTTTGCGGTTTTTAAATCAATCAGGTATGTCGTCCTGCCATCAGACAGAAAAATATCAACATTGCGCAGTTTCTTTTCAATTCGCTGTCCCGAGCGGCAATTCGCGCGAATCTGCTTAATCTCCTGTTCGTGATTGGGTTCGCGGCGGGAATCGGTCAATTCATTGATGATCGTCGTAATCTGTGCTTGCGCCCCGGATGAAAACTCACCTTTGAGCTTATGCTGCGAATCGACCTCAGCAAATGCTCCAACCGCAATCTCCTTCGCTACTTTCTCGAAAATCGCCGTTCCGAAGTTGGTGTTCAGAGAATGGATGAACGAAAACACCGCCATCCGATCCTTGCCGAGCAGACGAGTATGGAATGGCATGTGAGACGGTTCGGGATTGTATTTTGCCAGTTTTCTTCGCAGCGCCGATTGGATGGTGTCTTCAACCCGCTTATTATTGAACATTCTTACACTTTCCGCATATGGAAGATTGATTCTGCATACGCGCCTTTGTCACCTTCGGAGCGGTTCAGTACCGGGCGCTTGTATTCTTTCGCGATAGTCATGCCGGAGAGGGCGGCGATACGAGGGTAAAGTCCAAACTTGTCGTTCGCTACAAGAAAGACATTACAATCCTCAGCCATGTATTGCTGACAGTTCACCAATACGCTGGCAATTCCCTCCACGTACGCTTCTCTCGCCTGTCGCCCGCGTCCGGCACTGAGCGGCCCAATTTCCGCCCCGTCGTTGCGCGGCAAGTCAAATAACTCGTATGCGTACGCGTGTTGCTCATGGTAGTCGATCAAACCCACGTACGGGGGGCTTGAGAATATGCCGCGAATCTTGTTCTTCCTTACTAGGGCGGCAATCTCACTATCCGATTCTTCAAGGGTGGCAAGAATGTCGATTGTGCGGGAGTCCCCCGTCAGGCAAACTTGCATGGTATTGGTGCGTAGTTTTTGGAATTGCCCCATCCGCTTTACGGTATCGTCAGCATAGCGCCGCCACCAACCGAGCATAGAAAATAGCGGCTTGCATATTTTGCTGTGTTTGCTGCAATAGTACGTCTCCGTTACGGGACGAAGCAGCGTGGCCAGGTCCGAATGCGTTGTGGCGCGGGACGATCGCGCCGTGCGACTCAAGATCAGACGCAGGACATCACGCAGCAAGAGATCAGTGTAGCCGTCTATGTAACTCCTGGCGCTCTCTATCTCACTGCGTACCGGCGGGAGAAACCACGTATTCAAGAAGTCGTCAGGTGTGGGCTCAATATCGTTGCAGACATTGTGCTTTTCCAAGAGTGCGTTGAACTTTGGCAGGAACTCGGCAGCCTTTTCAGATCCGTAGCGGTCTTCATCGATCTCTCCGCTCCGCACCAGACGACGAAATTGCGGGGCGGGAAAGAACTGCCCATTGAAAGTCTTGAGTTCCGCAAGCAACTCTTCCTCAAACGCACGTGCATCCTTTCCATCGATGTTGGAAGCGACACAGTTGCCCACAATCATGGTTGCTGTTACCAAATCACGCTGTTCGACCTTGCTCAATTTCAGATTGCTAATCATGGAATTAAACAGCGATACATCGATCCCAACAGCATGCATACCAAGTTCGCTTGCTTGTACCATTGTTGTGCCGCTGCCGCAAAACGGGTCGAGAACTAAATCGCCCGGCTGAAAGCACGCCTCATCTTTGAATTCATCGGTATGAGAGTCAAGGAAGTATTCCACCAACTGTGGGATGAATTTCCCTTTGTAGGGATGCAAGCGGTGTACATGCTTGGTAGTTTCTGACTCTTTGAATTGCTCAAACGAGAGATGCCAATTCAGGTTCTTGCCTAGCCTACGTTTGTAGAAGTCTTCAGTGTGCCCGGCGCGCGACTGGTAATACTGTTCCAAATCACCAACGCTGACCAGCAGCGTGCCATTCTTCTCAATCCCGGGAATACGTCCGTACTTGATGAGATAGGAAATGTTCGATGGCGTGACTTCCCGCCCGGTCCGTCTTGTGGCCCAAACGCTGGCCTGCGCCACCGTCATCAATTGACTCTGTGCTCTCTGAGACGGGTGTAAGTTTTCTTCGTGTTCTATCATGTCTTCTTCATGTGATGCTGGTGGTGTCACCAGTGGAATCTTCGGCATCTCTGTAGGAGTCCAGTCACCGCCTCTTTAGAAGTGCAGCCTATCACATGGCGGTGATTCCCGCCTGTGGCCTAGGCCTAATGCCTGGAGCAAGCTCCTTCCCATCAGGCGCGCAGTACATGTTGCTCGATAGCTACGGCGACGCCGTCCTCTTCGTAGGTGGTGGTGACAAAGTCCGCTGCGGCCTTGACCCGGGGATCGCCATTTCCCATCGCCACACCGAACCCGGCAGTCTCCACCAGACTCAGGTCGTTGAGATTGTCGCCGATCCCTACTACTTGGTCCAGCGAGAGTCCCATGACGCCGGCAAGTTGCTTGAGGGCGCGGCCTTTGGAAACGTCCGCATGAATTGCCTCGGTATAGTAGCGATGGGACTTTGTTATGCCCAACCGGCTGCCAAAGTGCGCAGTCATTGCTTCGACCAAGCTATTCGTCTTGTCTTCGTCGAGATTCACGAGCACAAGCTTCGTTGAAGGATTTTCATTCAGGAAGTCCAAGAGATCCGGCACCTCGGTGGCCTCTACCTGCGCAATCCGCATGTAGACCTCAGCTTCCGGCGAGAGGCTTTCCACGTGCAGACGATCATCCATGAAGGCGTTGACTTGAATGCCGCCCGCCCGCGCCAGAGTGACAACCTCCTGAGCCAGCGCTGCCGGGACCGGCAGATGGAAGATCGTCTCCTCCGTGACGGGATGCCGCACCAAGCCCCCTTGGTAGCAGACGAGCGGCGCCTCAATGTTGAGCTCTCGCGCAAAAGGCACCATCGCCCTAAACATACGTCCGCTGGCGAGCGTGACCGTGATCCCCTGGGCCTGGGCGGCGGCAAGAGCCTGCTTTACCCGCGGCGATATTGTGAGCCGGTCGTCGATGAGGGTGCCGTCCAGATCGATGGCTATGAGGCGGTAGTCGCGTTTCGGGCTCATGCCATAAGCTCCCGCACGATGTCCATGTTGGCTTGGTCGGGCCCCTTATCATCAAACCCCGGCACTTCCAGCACGGCGCATGTGTCCGCGAGCGCAGCATGATTGACGATGTAGCGGAACGCTTCCAGGCCGATGTGGCCTTCGCCAATGTTCTCGTGGCGATCCTTTTGGGAGTTGAACGGCACTTTGGAGTCATTGAGATGAAAGGCGGTAAGCCGGTCGAGACCAAAATGCTCGTCGATCTCGGCAAGCATAGCGTCGAACCCCTCGGCTGTCTCCACGTGGTAGCCGGAGGCAAAGGCATGGGCCGTATCCACGCAGAGTTCGATGCGCTCGTGGTTGCCGCAGGCGCGGAGAATCGTGCCCAGCTCTTCAAAACTCGACCCTATGTTGCCGCCCGATCCGGCGCTGTTTTCCAGCAAGAGCGGTACGGTGTCGGAGGCATCCAGAGCCGCGCCAATCGCGGCTTCGATGCGAGGCAAGGCCTGTTCGAGGCCGTCGCCCATGTGACTGCCGACGTGGGTGACCACGCCGGCGGCATCGAGCAGGTCGCCCGTTTGCAATTGGAACGTGAGCGTCATTACCGACTTTTCGTAGTTCTCCGGCTTGGGCGAACCGGTATTGATGAGGTATTGGGTATGGCAAAAGACAGGCAGCGGCGATTCCACTTGGGCAGCAGTGAAGGCGGTGATGTTCTCGTCCTTGGGCAGTGCGCGCTGCCAGCCGCGCGGGTTTGCGCTGAAGATCTGCATGCATTCGCACCCCAGGTCTGCTGCCCGCCCAAAAGAGGTGGCGATTCCGCCTGTGGTGCGCACGTGGGCGCCAAGTTTCATTAGTATATCCCTTCGTGAGCATTATTGGAGGGGGGAGCGGTCAGGAAACGGGCTGCGAACATTATACCAAAGCGAGCGGCCGGCGCGCGTGCTGCCAAGCGTGCCGCGCGCCTCCTACTCCCCGCCTAGGCAGTGTTGACATTTCATGTCATTCCGAGCGCAGCGAGGAATCTAAAGCGTAGCGCGGGGGCTTGTCCCCCGCTTGAGACAGCGCGCGTTAGTGCGGAGGGGATGGATTCCCGCATTCGCGGGAGTATCTGTGTTGAGAGTCAACACAACCTAGCAATTCTTACCTTATTCTTAATTCTTAGAAAAAGGTATTGACAAATCGCAGACGCAGTGGGGCACTGGAATTAAGGTGGGAGAACGTACTCCTGGCAGCGAAAGGAGAGGCGAGATGGAACGGTTTCGGCGAGGCCAGCGCGCCATGCTGGCAGTCGTGATGACGCTTGCCTCACTTCGTGATGCTGCCTCACTTGCTCTTGCCGCCACGCCGGCCGCACGCGCTGGCTGATGGCGGTGTGCTGTGCGACGAGTGTACATGCATGAAGGAGGAGTACAATGTTTAGCCGACAGCTTGTACGACGCACAGGAGTAACCGCCGCGCTTGTAGCGGTGGGTATGGTTCTCCTCACAATGCCGCTGCTTGCTCACTATTTTCTGGGCCATAGCGCCGTGGACGATGGGCCCGACGGACGCGAGATCCGCTGGCTGGACTATACTCAGTACGACGATGCGCGTCAATGGCGATTGACCAGTGGCACGCGGAGGGCAAAGTCGCGATTCTGCCCCAAGCCGCCGGGCACATCGTAGACCTCGAATGGCGTGACTACAGTGACTGTGAGCCAGATGCCTGGATTGGATACTATCAATACTATCGGTTTGGCATAGACAAGGTATACTTGAATACGTGCAAGCTGAACAGCAAGACGGCGGCGCAGAAGCGGGCCGTGGCGGTGCACGAGCAGGGCCATGCCCTGGGGCTGGCGCATAATCCGAATGATGACCAGATAATGTATGAGTATCCCGCGTCAACAGGCCACACCACGCCACAGTCGCATGACCTTGAAGACTATCACGCGCTGTGGCCATAGAAAGGCTGTTTTTGGGGAGAATGCGGCGTAGCGCGCCGCAACAGGTACTACGTTTAGCGTGAAAGGGAGTAGACGCAATGAAAGCCTCTATACGAAGGGCACTTCTGCTCTTGGGGACACTCCTCTGCGTTCTCGCTGTCGCGGGTTGCGGCGCGGCCGGCGGGCAGATTACTGGCGCGCGGTCGTTCGTTCACGAGGACATACGCAAGGTCGTAGGTGCCTCTACCCACATATTCGTCGGACGGGTGGTGGCAGTGGTGGGCAATGAAGGGATACCGACGTCAGGGCCAGGGAATGAATCCATTCCGCGGACGCAATTCTCCGTGGAAGTGCTGGAGAACGTCAAGGGCGAGTTGTCCGGGACCGTGACCGTGAACCAGATGGGCGGCGCGGACGACGGCGGTATTAACGTAGAACTCGAAGGAGATACACTCCTCGAAGCTGGCAAGACCTACCTGCTAGCCACATGGTATAACTCAGATAGTGGCTGGTATAGCATCATTGCCGAAGGTTACGGGAACGTGCAGGTTAAGGATGTGGCAGCGCGGACGCGTGAGGTAGAGCGCTTTCGCGCGGCAATAGCGCATCAGATCTTGCCGTCGTCATCTGAGTTTGAAAAGGTGGGGCCGGTGCCGGCGCAGTTCAGGCTGCCGCCAGCCAGCGAGCGGACTGCGCCCTAAGCGCCGCTAAGAGAGGGCCGCCCTCATGCCCTCTCGTTGGCTTGGCTTCGCTCTTTGAGCACAAGAGGGATGGGAAGGGACGCGATAAACCGCGTCCCTTCTCTTTTTCTCCCAGCTTCCTCCAGCGTCCCGCCGCAGATACGCTTGACGCTGCCGCTCGGCGCGGGTGGAGCGAGCCTTGCCCAGGCCGCTAGGACATCTGTGATGACGCTATAATGTGGAATGACGGTCTTGCTTGTCCCCCGCGTTGACGGCGCGCAGGCGAGCGCAAGTAGACGGAAGGGAAAGTACGGTCGCATGCGGAACATCCTGAGTGGACTCTTGGGCAGTCGCCATGAGGAGCAAGAGCAGCCCGCGGTAGGTCCGGTGCAACGCGATAGAGCCGGCTCCGGTAAGCTACTGCATGATTTGGGCGGCGGGGTCTTGCTTTACGAACATGCATTCGCCCTGGGAGAAGTTTCCTTTCAGCGCCGACAACCGCCGCTCTCGCTTGACTTAGAGCACAGTGAAGACACGACCCACAGCGAGATTCCCAGCCAGTTTGACGGCTGGGACGGCGCGCGCACCTTTGGCGGCGCAATTCCCCGGGAGCACGAGGTATTTCGTCACTGTACGCCGCGCATGACGGCAACACTGCGTCAGATGGCGCACGTGATGCGCGGCAACGCCGCAAACTCATCAATCCTGCTTACCGGACCCACTGGCTGCGGCAAGACGACCCTGGCCAAGACCTTTTGCTTCTTGGCAGGCGAACCGTGCGTGGAGATCACGTTCAGTGGCGATACCGCCCTAAGCGACTTCTATCAGTCCGTGGAAGTTGTGACGCCGGACGGCAGCCTGGCGCATAGCACGGCGACGGTGCTGGGTCCGGCGGTTGATGCCATGCTCACCGGCAAGAAGCTGCTGCTCAATGAAGTGAACATTATCCCCCAAGACCTGTTGAGCGTTTTTACACAGGCACTGGACGCGCGCCAGGTGGTGCTTTCGGGCAGCGAGTGGGGCAATGTGACCGTGCCGGTGCACCCGCAATTCGGCGTAATTGCCACCGCAAACCCAAACTATACCGGCACGCTGGAGATTGGCGTCACCTGGGAGCGGCGCTTCGGTCACGGCACAGGCAACGTGGCAATGGACTTCCTGCCCCCGGAAGAAGAAGCAGAGGCGGTCTTTCACGAGTTGCGGCGCGTACCGGTGCTCGAGCGGGTCGAGGCTATGCCGCCCATGGAGGCATGTACGGCCGTGGCAGCAGTGGCGGCAGAGTTGCGCAGCCATCCGGAAATCGGCGGCATTATGCGCGATCGGGTGTCTACCCGATCGTTGGTACACTGGCTCAGCGTGTGTAGCCTCACGGGGTTTTCTCTGGCTGCTGTTGCCATGGATGCCATCCTGACTCTGGCGCCGCCGGAGGCGCGAATAGAGGCCGGTGAGCTGGTGGCGAAGGTGCTACGCGCGGTTACGTGGCCGGCGAGGACGCATCGCCGGGTGAGCGGCGTGCTGCTGCCTGAGATCACGGTGCCGGAGCAAAGTGTGGTGGCGCTGGCGAGTGTTGCACAGACGCACCTGCCGTTGGCTCTGGGAGAGGAGACTGTGAGCCGGACCGGTGGGCTGGAGAACGAGGTCTACCAGCCGCTGGAGACCGACTCATCGGGAAGGCAACCGGCGCTCGCCCGCTATCAGTGCACGCTGCCGGACGGCACCCAACTGCAACTGCAGGAACCGCTCTACACCTGGGCGGGGAGTCCGATGGCACTGGGATTACGCTTGCGGGCGTGGGACGCAAGTGGGTTAGAGATTACGGATGTGGCGCGTTTGGAGGAGCTCGAGACGGCATTGAGAGCTCAGTACGGCATCACGGTGCCCAGGCCTATCGGCAACATTCCAGCCGGTGACGTGGTGCTCCCGTGTGTCACACGGTCAAGCTGGTCCGCGCTGCGCCTGCTCGAGGCAGCGCTCGTGCTGGACCGTCCGGTCTACATCAAGGGTCCGCCCGGCAGCGGCAAGTCGGCATTGGTCCGCACGTTGGCACGGCAGCGCCAGTTGCCGCTTGTAGAGCTCACGTTTACGGGGGAGACTTCGAAGCACGATCTTCTCGTCAGTCGCCGCTTGCGCACGGGAGAAACGCAATGGACGGTGCAAGCCTTTCTCGAAGCGGTGATCAAGGGCTATCTCGTGTTGGTGAATGACTACAATCTCGCGTATTCGGACGTACATTCCCTGCTGAATAGTCTCTTCGATAAGGGTCGGCGGCTTACGTTGCCGGACGGCCGCACAGTGACGGCGCACCCGGGCTTTCGGCTGGTAGCGACCGGACAACCTGAAGGGCCGGGGGTAAAGCCGCTCAATGAAGGGGTGGAGAACCGCTTTGGGGCGATTCTGGAGCTGACGTATCCCTCTTCCGGCGAAGAGCTTGCCGTTCTCCGCAGTGTTGGACGCGGTTTGCCGGATCCAACCCTCCGTGCAGTCGTTGACTTTGTCGGTCAGTGCCGGCGCTGGGCCGCAGGCGCGGTGCCCGCGGACCTGGAACAGGAAGCAATTTGGCAGGATGCCGTTTCGCCAGAATTGATTGCCGCCGTCGCCGCAGCGGGCAATTGGAGCACGGCGGAACTCGTGGCAGTGGTGCGGAACGCAGACGATGCCGGTGTCCTGGTGGAGCGATTTCAGGAGGGCGTGCTCTCCGCAGCCACTCCCGCGGCCCGGCGTGTTCTTGAAGCCCTTCTCCTGCAGTTTAGTGTGACGATTGAATGAGTACGGCGTCCACAGGCACAGCAACCTCTGCGGCACTGGCTGAGGCGCGTATACGCGAAACGCGCTATACGCAGGGCGAGGTCGTGGCGCTGGCGCGTCTCATTCTCCGCGATTCGCGCCTGAATGTCGTAGCCGGCAGCGACTGGGCGTACATTGCGCGGGGGCATACCCTGACGTTTCCGACTCGTGTGCTGAATACGTGGGCCGGGACGAGCATTGTCGGTGCAATTTGCCAGCAGATGGGTGAAGCGCAACACACCGGCGTGATGGGCGAGCGGGCGCTGCAGAGCTTCGCGCGCATCGCGCCGCTGGCATTCACTGCCGTGATGCCGTTCGCGCGCTTTGTGAACGAGCTGCGGGTCAATCGCATGCATCTGGAACGGCATCCCGGCTCGGCACGCTTCTTGCGGGCGCTCTATGCCGACAACCCACACTGGTCTTCCGCCAGGCGACGCAGTACACCCCTCAGGGAACAGGTGCAGCAAGGCCTGCTGGAGCGCTGGCTCCAGGAGGAGTGGCCGGAGGGCGTGCGCCCCATGCGCATAGGAAGTACGGCGAACCGGTACGTCGACGTGCTGTGGCCCGGTGTACGGGATGCGCTGCGCCGGGACTCTCTCCCGCAGATGCTGGACGTCCTGGCCCGGCGGATGCTCCCAATTCTGCATGACCTGGTGGAAGAGGACGCGCGACTCTCGCAGGATCGGCCGGATCAGGAACGACCTTTCCCGGAGGAAGAGGGCGGCGCTGAGGAAGATGGCGCCGAGGGTCTTGGAGAATTGAACATCGAGGCGAGTAGCGATGACGTGGAGTCAACGGAAAGACAGCCCGATGAGAGCGAATTGCAGGATCGAACACGTACCCCGTCTGACTCAGAACCGGTTGCGGTGTCCGGTGAGGACGGCGGCCCCGCGAAAATAGAGAGCAGCCCAGACGAGCAGGCTGAACTCCGCCAAGACGGCGACACATCTGCGCGGCAGCGGCAGCAACCGCAGGGACCTCCGCAATTGATCGACCCCCGCATGTTCCAAGCGCGCCCCGGCGGGCTCAATCCGTTGCCACGTACACTTGTGCAAGGCCTGGGCGAGCGGCCGGCCGCACCCAAGACGGACTACGAGAACTTCGACTACCGTGCGGCGGTAAGGCGTCTAGAGGCGGCAATCTTGCGCTCGCTCAACGGCGAGGCCGGGCGGAAGGGACTCCGGGAGATCATGATGCGCCGCCGTTTTGGCTCCCTGGAACCGGGGCGGCGCCCCCGCCGCCGTCGCGGCGGGGATAGCGGTGATATCGATTCCGACCACATCGAACGCCTGGTCGTTGCCCCGGAGCAGGCCTTTCTCAAGGGCGTGCGCGCCCCTCGCGCCGACCACCAGAAGGACTTTGCCGCCACTATCCTCATTGACGTTAGCGGCAGCATGGTTGCCAAGGGCTACTCTACCCGCAAGTTCGACCACACCGTAGATGCCGCTGTCATTTTCGCCGAAATCCATGAGCGGCTACGCATTCCATTTCAGATGATGGCGTTTTCCGAGGAGGTCTGGCGTTTGCGCACCTTTGACGAATGCGTTTTCGCGACGCAAGTAGTCGCCAACGAGCGCACCTATACGCCAAAGGACCTGAGCAACGTCTTTCGCACAATGTATGAGCAGCCCCACAAGAAGACGGATGACGCCGGAGCGCTGCGCCAAGCAGTGCAAGATATGCAGCAGCAGAAAGGATTCAAGACCATACTGGTCTTGACCGATGGAATCTCATCCAATCGGCGCAAGCTGCGGGACGTCTTGTTCCAGGTAGAGCGGCGCAACGGAATGGTTGGTTCGGGGGACGCGTTGGGTATAATCGTATTCGGCATCGGGGTTCCCGGCAATGCGCTGAACGAGTCCTATGTGATTCAGGCGGACGACCGTTTTCTACGCTGTTTGCAGACGGTGGTAGTGCCTGACGTGGCGCGGCTGCCGCGTATGATTCAGACGACGATCGAGCGCCGAATTCGCGGTGTGTAAGCGGGTGTTCGCAGTGGCCGTGGACCGTTCGTGCCGAGTGCTGGCCCTTCCGTTCGTGGCGAGCCTGCCTCGTTCCCGGTACGGCGTATCGACACGGTTCGGGGGCGAACGTCGCTGGTGCGGACAAGACCTTGGAAAACGGCCACAAAGTGAAAAGGAGCACGTAGTGAAGGCAGGAGTGCAGCAATTCGACACTGAGAAGCTACCCTGGGGTTTGCGCTCAGTGGTAACGGTGTGGTTGATTTGGTTCGTTTTGGCGCACTTGAGCCGCGTGCTGCTTGACTTTTACACGGCACTATCGCCGCTGCGCTTTATTGGCGCGGCGAGCTTGCAGAACGTGCGCGCCACACTGTTTGCCCCCGGCGCGCTTGTGGCCGCGGCGTTGCTTATTCCAATTCTCATCGCTGCCGGTCTTGCGTTCCGTACGGTAACGAGCCGCTACCAAGGGGCGCCGTTGCAGGCACTTGCGTTTACCCGATTGAATCCGGTGTGGGTGCTTGCGGTAGTAGTGCTTCTCGGCGTCTTGCTGGCGTTTCTGTTGCGGGCCGCACTTGGCAGGACCGGTTATCCACTGCCGCTGCTCGAACCAACTGCCGGTTTTCTCTCTCGTCTTGATCTCCTCCTCTATGCGGTGAGCGTGCCGTTGACGGCACTCTTGGTCGGACTGTTCGTCTTTGGGTTCTGCTATCCGATTCTGGTAGACCGTTTGGGCATTTGGGCAGGTGGGCTGCTCTGCGCAGCCTTCTTTGCCCTGCCGCAGCTCGCAGCGCAGGGCGTCTATTGGCAGCCGGCGGTGGCCTTATTGGCTATGGGCATTTTCTTGACAGCGGTACGTGTACGCACTGAATCTACGTATACTGCGACGCTCGGCTATACCGGCTTTTCAGTCTATATCGCGCTTTCGGCAGCGTTGGCGGAATTAGCCATTTCCTCGTAACTCCGCAGCGAGCGTTTGTCAAAGTTAGTTTTACTCTTCTCCCCCTCGATGGCCGCAGCTTCCCAATCTTTCTTCCAGGTGGAAGGCGCGGCTTAAAGCGCAACGCGCCTCTACCGCTGCCGAAGGCTTGAAAGCAGGGGCTGAGACGCGCTGCTAACGTGAGAAGGGAACAGTTAAGGTGATATGCTTTTTTGCTTCTCTCCAGACGTACACTGGAATGCATTGGCGCTTGCGGACAGTTGCCGGATGGCGGCGTGAGCCCCGCTCGCTCTCTTGCGGCCTAGCTGGCGTCGCCTTCGCGCCAGAGACTGAGACCGGTTGCGCCCAAGACAAAGACGACCAATGCGTCAACGATCGCCCAAACAACCAGATTTGCGGTCGACTCGCCTTCCGTTCCGAAATTCAGAAAGTTGAACCAATTCGAGAAGAACCAAAGGGCCAGGAAGAATGTTGCGTAGGTCGCAACGTTGACTTCCACGTATTTGCGATCTACGGGCTGCTCCGACTCCCGGTCCAGAGCGAGCTTCCGTTGCATGTGCACGACCAACGCAACCACGATTGCGACGGCAATCGGCCAGTCCAAGATGCCCCACACATCGACCGTATCGAGAGCCTCTAGATAGAAGGAATTGAAGACAAAATGCACTGCCACGATGAGCGCGATGCCGACCAAGAAAATCGCAAACAGCTTTCGTATAGCGCCCATCAAGGCTATTCCTTCCATCGTCGTGAGAACCTAGGAAACTATGGGCAGACGCACCCGGCAGGAAGCACTTCCAGGCACCCACTACCGATGCTCATGGGTGAGTGATGCGCAGCAGTCCTCTGCGTGTTTCGGGCCCGACTTGGCGCTCTGCCGGCGGGTACGCTCCTGTTTGAGCTCTGCCCGTTTGGAATTGGCGCGCCGTTTCGCAGCACTTGAAAGGTTGTGGGAAGGTAGTCGAAGTGAGGTATGGGGGAACGTGTGGCAGGTCGGGCTCTCAAGGGGGAACACGTGCGAGTGTCTTAGACTGACAGGTGGCTTGTGTGAGTCAGGTTTGCACGCCTAGAGCCGATCTCTCGCGTATGCTCATTCGCCAGGCCGTCAGTCTGACCGCTCAATGTTGCGCCTACGTGTGCGAGCGCCTCGATCTGATCTGCTTGTAAGCACCTCCTCTATTCCTGGAAGCCTGTTCATTCTGCACTTGCGGATCCGAAATTCATTGTGGTTCCGGTGCTGGAGGGAAAAATTGGAGATTGCGTTGCTAGCAGCGTGAGTACCCGCAGACGAGGCACTTCTCGCAGCCTTCTTCGTAGACCACACCGGCCGCGCCGCAGTCAGGGCAAATCTCGCCATGCCGCGCTTCGCGAGTCGGGTTTGCAGCCTGGGCGCCGGCCAAGCCGAGTTGCACGACGGATTCTTCTTCAGTGGCCGCCGCACCGTTCACGCCGTTCGCGCCGGTAGGAATGTTGTAAATCTCGGCGATCACCTGTGCGATGGCGTCGGGTACCGAGAGCACGCGGTTGGGGCCGATTCCCATCACGTCCAATGAGCCAATGCCGCGCAGGTGCTTATAGTGCTCCTTGATCGGCACGCCGCTCCGCAGACCAAGCGTGATCGAGCGCGCCAGCGCTTCCAGGTACGCTTGATCGGCCGTACCGGCTTTGCCGAGGGTAAGGAATATCTCGATAGGACGGCGGTCCTCGCCCTCGCCGACGGCGTTTATGGTCACGTAGAGTTCGCCGCGGGCCGTGAGTTTCTTCACGGTCACGCCTTCGACCACTGCCGGGCGTTTGCGCGGGTGCATCTCTATCGGTACCGCCGCGCTGCTTGCCTGATTGCTGTCAGCAGCTTTGTTGGCATCCTTAACGTCCTCTTCCTTCTTCTCCTCCACGCGGGAGAGTACGGGAGTGCGCGAGCCGTCGCGGAAGAAGGTTATACCCTTGCAGCCAAGATCGTAGGCCAGGGTATAGAGTTCTTCGACGTCGGCTACTTCATAGGAATTCGGCGCGTTGACGGTTTTCGAAATGCTGGAGTCGGTATATTCCTGGATGACCGCCTGCACACGCACGTGTTCTTCCGGACGCAGGTCGTTGCTGGAGGCGAAGTAATCCGGCACGGGCTCGCCGTCGTGGGAGTCTTTCCACTCTTTGTAGAGCGGGTGGTAGAGAATGTGCTCGCCGGTGCGGTCCACGCGTTTCATGGCAAAGTCAAACACGGGCTCAATGCCGCTTGACACGCCCGAGAGCAGGGACGTCGTGCCGGTGGGCGCCTGCGTAAGCAACACGCCGTTGCGGACACCGTGCGCTGCTATCTCATTCTGCAGGGCAGCGGGTAGTTGCCGAATAAATGAGCCCTGCATATAGTTATCGGATTCGAATTCCGGGAACGGTCCCTTCTCCTTGGCAATATCGACTGACGCGCTGTAGGAAGCGTCGCGGATGGTGCGGTAGATGCGTTCGACGACGGGCATAGACTCTTCGCTGCCGTAGCGCACCTTCATCTTTATGAGCGCGTCGGCAAGCCCCATAGTGCCCAGGCCCGTCCGCCGCGTGCCGTCGCGTTGTTGGCGTTTATTGTCCTCTATGAAGTACGGCGTGGCGTCGATTACGTTATCGAGAAAGCGGATGGCAATCTTCGACGTCTCGGCCAGCAATTCGTAGTCCATCACGCCGTCTTGCACGAACGCGGAGAGGTTTATCGCCCCGAGATTGCACACGCCCCATTCGGGCAAACCCTGTTCGCCGCAAGGGTTCACGCAGCGAATCTGCTCGAAGTACCAGGTGTTGGAGCGCTTCTGGTAACGCTCCATAAAGACCAGGCCGGGCTCTGCCGAGCGCCACGCGGCTTCGCAGATCTTGGCCCAGACCTCGCGCGCCTTCACCGTGCGATGAACTGTGACGCCCTTACCCAGGGCGCGCCAAGCGGCCAGGTCGCCGTTCCAGATTTCGTCGTATTCCGGATCGGTCGTGTCCGGGAAGACCAGGTCCCAATTGCCGTCCGCCTTGACCGCTTCCATAAATGAGTCGGAAGCGCAGATGGAAAGGTTGGCGTGGTTGATGCGGGAGAGGTCGGTCTTGACCGTGATGAACTCCTCGATGTCCGGGTGCCAGTCGTCCAGCATGAGCATGAGCGCGCCGCGGCGCGAGCCGCCCTGCTGGATGACGTCGCCGGTGGCCACCGAGTACAGCTCGCCCCAGGAGCACGGCCCGCTGGCGGTGCCGTTCACCGAGCGAATATAAGAACCACGTGGTCGCAGGCTGGAAAGATTGATGCCCACGCCGCCGCCGCGCGCCATGATCTCCGTCATCACGCTCAGGTTCTCCAGGATGCCGCCGCGGCTATCCTGCGGCGAGGGGATCACATAGCAATTGTAGAAGGTGACCTCATGGCCCGTGCCCGCGCCGGCCAGGATGCGGCCGCCGGGAACGAACTTGAAGTCCTGCAACGCCCGGTAGAATTTTTCTTCCCACGCAGCGCGGTTCTGCTCTTCTTCCACGGCGGCTATGCCGCCGGCCACGCGCCGCCACATCTGCTCCGGATAGTGCTCCAAGGCAGCGCCGGTCTCATCCTTTAAGGTATATCTGTCGGCAAAGACCTTCTGCCGGATGCCATCCAGCATGGTGCCGGATTCAGGCTCGGCCATTGGTTGACCGTTGGTGCTTCTGCCGTTGGTGTGAATGACCGCCATGGCTGGATTCTCCTCGGTGGATGCGGCAGCGCGTGCTGCGCGCAGGGGGAGGCATTGTTTAGGGATCCAAGGTAACCTTGTGGTTGTAGCGGTGCTACCTAAATGCTACGACGAAGGTATATCTTGGTGTAGAGGAAATTATAGGAAACAACATATAGGGGTGTCAAGGGATTCTAGGTTTGTTTTTCGGGTTTTCTTGCCTTTCTGCGTTTAATCATTCATTGCGGGTTGACGTGCGCAACTATAGGGCTATGGGAAGATTCCCACACGTGCCGGCGTGACGGTGTGGCGTGTCCTGAACGGAAGGGGAAACGGATCGACGGTCTCGCTCGACCCAGCAGAAATCAGGAATAGGGGGAGGCCAACGCCTGTCCTAGGGCGGCTTTGGTGAGAGCAGTCATGGGACATCCCAGGGATTGATAACGGCAACGTCCAGGCCATCGAAATCCCTGACGTTGCGCGTTGCTATCGTCAGATCGTTCGTCACTGCCGTTCCCGCGATGAGCGCGTCGGCCAGTTGCAACACTCTACCTTCTCGGCGCGCGTGTGCCTGGAACGCAGCGGCTCGCTCGGCTTCCAACCGCTCGATGGGCAATACACGCTGGCCGAAGTCCGCTATAAATTGTGACAACCAGTCGCTCAAGCTATCGCGACGGCGGCCATGTGGGAGAAGGTGAACGCCCAACGTAAGCTCTCCCAGGACGATAGCCGATAGCCAAAGGTCATCCTGCGTGTCCAGGAAACGAAAAACGGCCGGGTGTGGAATCCGCCTCGCTAACTCCGAGACCACGTTTGTGTCCAGGAGGTAGCTGCTCATTCGTCTGCTTCATTGACAAACGGGATTGTGCGTCCGCTCTCGCGGCGGCTGGGGATTGCAAGCTCAGCCCCACGCGGCGTATTCTCGATCAGCCAGCGACCGAGCGGTTTGCGCTGCGATTCCTTCTCAGCCCAGACACGGGCCGGCACTATGATGAAGGCTTTCCTGGCGCCGATACGCTGCGGCCCTTCGGATTCCGCGAGCCGCAGGATTTCAGAGAGCCGCGCCTTAGCCTCGGCCACGGTCCAAACACGCTGTGTAGCCGGCTCTTTCACATGCAGACTCCTTTGGAACTGAGGGTCCATTCACCAATTGTGTACTAGTCTATACTAGACTAGTTAGAGGAAAAAGTACAAGACGTAGACTGACGACACAGATTACCTCCGCCACCCGACAGTGAGGCAAGCAGGCGCGCCGTTAGGTGTTGGCTTCCGCAGAGGCGGTCACAACCCCTGGTTTCTATGGCGCTGCCAATGGGTACTCTCGATCGAATCTCCAGCGCACCGGGTTATCGTGGATGTACTGACGAATTTTCATCAGTGAATCTACACTGCGCACGATGTGCTCAAAGAAGTTGCGCTGCCAAAGGGTACTGCCTGAGAGACCATGCGCACAATTGACCCGTTTCGTACTTACCGTCTTGAACGCGCCAATCAAACGCCCCAGAGGCATGCGATTGCTTGCATGCGTAGGGGCGGTTCGCGAACCGCCCCTACCGGGATTCAGCCGCGCCCAATGCGGTCAACTACGTCTTGGTTGCATGCTTGCTACCAAAGGATTCTCCCGGTCGAGTTCCCAGCGCGCCGGGTTATCGTGGATGTATTGGCGTATCTTTGTCAGGGAATCCTCGCTGCGCACCACGTGTTCGAAGTAATTTCGCTGCCA
This sequence comes from Chloroflexota bacterium, assembly GCA_026710945.1. Classification (NCBI taxonomy): domain Bacteria; kingdom Bacillati; phylum Chloroflexota; species Chloroflexota bacterium. The sequence continues at coordinate 11,882 of JAPOQA010000010.1, read as the reverse complement.
CAAGGGACTGCCGGAAAGCCCGTGGGCACAATTCACCCGTTTCGTGCTGACGGTCTTGAACGCGCCAATCAGACGCCCCAGAGGCATGCGATTGCTTGCATGCGTAGGGGCGGTTCGCGAACCGCCCCTACGCGTTTCGTCAGTGATCATGATGAGGCCGTGGAGATGGTTCGGCATCAAAACAAATTCGTCCAAGATTACGTAAGGATACTGGGTCTCCAGCCATTGCCAAGCATCTGTCACCAAACACCCTGTATTGCTCAGGCGCATGTCTCCATCAACAACCTGGCCGAACAGACACGCCCGATCTTGGACGACCAAAGTGACGAAGTAGACGCCCTCCTGTGAGTAGTCATAGCCTCGCAGCCGAATCGACCGGCGGCGCCGGCTGTCTTTGGGGAGGTTGAATCGGCTCATATCACGTAATCTTCACAACTGAGGATATAGAGTGGTCCTATAGACGATCCAAATGATTCTGCCTCTTTAAGTGCAACGCCGGCTCGTGCTGCCACGAGGCCGGCATTGGTTGCGGGTATACTGCAGCGCGCCACCGTGCTCATTTTGGAAGTTGTGGCGCTAATGTGCCGCTCGCGTCTATCGCAGGTGTTTGAGCACCTCGTCGTGTTCGGGGAAGCGGCCTTCCTGGTGTTTGGAGAAGATGACGTTGTTGTCCAGGGTGACTTCGAAGGCGCCGCCGCCGGAAGGGATGAGCTCCAGGCTCTCGATGTTCTGTTCGTGCTTATCCAGCACTTGTTCCGTCAAACTGACGGCTTTCGGGAGGTAGCCTCACGAGGTGCAGTATTCGATGCTGAGACGTTGCTTCTCGGCCATGGATGTACTCCTCTTGGTGCGTTATTGCGTGTGCCGATCCATCTCCCTCAGTATGACTCTTTGCGTGCGCGTGGGTCAATGAGAGGGGTTGTCCTATTGCATTGACCAGACAGGCTTCTGGCTTAGAAATAGTGCAACAGGGTTGCAAGGGGCATACCAGCTTGGTACCCTGACTATGACTACTGCGGGGTTGGTGTTGCGATCCTGAAGCTACAGTGCTTCGATCCGCGGCAACGAGCTGCCGGTAACTTCAGGGAGGTCGAAGAGTAGTCATGAACCAAGCAACGGAAGAATTGCCGGAACTACCGACTTCGGCCAACGGCGAAGTGCGCGTGAGCGTGCGTGGCCTGTGGAAGGTGTTTGGACCGGCCGACGGACCTGACGTGGGGGAGACCCTCGAGGGTAAGACGAAGGACGAAGTCCAGGACGAGTTGGACTCGGTGCTGGCGTTGCACGACGTGAGCTTCGACGTCCATCAGGGCGAGACCTTCGTCGTCATGGGCCTCTCCGGCAGTGGCAAGTCCACGCTGGTGCGTTGTCTCATACGTCTCATAGAGCCGACCGTCGGTGAAGTCATCATCGACGGTGAGGACATTCTCAGCTATACCGATGAAGAACTCACGGAGGCGCGCCGGCAGAAGACCGGCATGGTTTTCCAGTACTTCGGCCTGTTGCCCCACCGCACGGTAATCGATAACGTCGCCTGGGGCTTGGAAGTGCAAGGGGTGCCGCGGGAAGACCGGCGTGCGCGAGCGGCCGAACTGCTGCGAGTGGTCGGTCTGGATGGCTGGGAAGAGTACCACGCTGCAGCTCTCAGCGGCGGCATGCAACAGCGCGTGGGTCTTGCGCGGGCCCTGGCCTGCGATCCCGAAATTCTGCTCATGGATGAGCCCTTCAGTGCGCTGGACCCTCTCATCCGGCGGGATATGCAGGATGAGCTTATCCGCCTGCAAGAGCAGTTGCACAAGACCATCGTCTTTATTACCCACGATCTGGCCGAGGCTACCAAGCTGGGCAGCCGCATCGCCATTATGCGCGATGGGGCCATCGTTCAGATTGGCACGCCTGAAGAAATCATGGCGAATCCGATTGACGACTACGTGGCCGACTTCACGCGCGACGTGCGCACGTCTTCGATTGTCACCGTCGGCTACGTCATGGAACGGTGTGGAGTCCTCTTGAAACCCACGACGACGGCACGGGACGCCCTTGCTCAGTTAGAGTCTGGTGGCGTCGAGGCCGCGTTCGTCATTGCAGAGGATGGCCGCTATCGGGGAGAAATCTGCCGGCAAGAAGCGCGCGATGCCGCCGGGAACGGCAGCGCTACCATCGAATATGCTGTCTCCCGTCGCTGCGAACCGGTGCTGGCAGGGCAGTGTATTGAGGATGCGCTCTCGGTAGCGTGGCCTCAGGAAGGGAAGATCCCAGTAGTAGACGACGAAGAGCGGCTGGTTGGCATGATAGAGCGGGATGTGCTCGCCGAGGCGGTCTTTTCTGAAGAACGTGAGGAGGCCGGCGCGTAGCCGGAGCGTGATATGGCAGTAATGACGCGTTTGAAAGAAACGACTGTCGAGATTCGTGAGGCGACGCGGAACGGCGCGGCGGGACCCTCCCGGGCCGCGCTTATTGTTGGCGGCTTTCTCGCCTTCTTTGTCGTGATGGTCTTGGCGTGGGGCCCCAGAACCGAGTTTCCGCTCGACTGGAGCCGCGGCATCAGTAACCGGATCAATGACTGGGTGGATGACATCACCGTTGCCTGGGGGCCGGTGTTCGATTTAGTTGCGGATGCCGTGCTGCGGTTCTTGCTGTGGATAGAGACCGCATTTCTGTGGACGCCGTGGCCGGTGATTGTGGTTGGCGCGGCCCTGATTGCCTGGGTCACCGTCGGCTGGAAGTTTTCCGCCTTTGCGGTGGTTGCTTTGCTCACGACCGGCGTGTTCGGGCTTTGGGCCAGTGCCATGGAGACCATGGCACTCATCGTCGTGTCAGTCTTTCTCTCCATCGTTGTGGGTATTCCGTTCGGAGTGCTGGCCGCGCGCAGCAACACGTTTGACGCAGTCTTGAAGCCGCTGCTCGACGGCATGCAGACAATGCCGTCGTTCGTATATCTCGTGCCGGTTGTTATGTTTTTTGGAATTGGCAACGTGCCCGCTGTCTTTGCCACCATTATCTACGCGGCGCCGCCGACTATCCGATTTACCAGTCTTGGTATCCGGGAAGTCAGCCCGCAGGTGGTCGAGGCCGCACGCTCGTTCGGCACCACCCACCGGCAACTGCTGTTCAAGGTGCAGTTGCCAATGGCGTTGCCGACGATCATGGCCGGCATCAATCAGACCACGATGATGGCGCTGGCAATGATGGTGATTGCCTCGCTGGTCGGCGCCGGCGGCCTGGGCGAAGACGTGCAGCGGGCGCTTTCGCGCGCGCAACCGGGGCAGGCACTGCTGGGCGGACTGGGTATCGTCTTCTTGGCGATCATCATCGACCGCATCACCCAGGCGTGGGCTAAGAGTAGGCAAGAAGCATTACGGACTTAAGACCTTTCGGAGGTGGTTATCGATTGATAGCGGTTGGAGACTTTTGGCATCATAATGCCATGGAGATTAGCAGAAACAGGGGGAGGATCCCAACGTAATGAAAACACGAACTTGGAAATCACTCGGCGGCATGCTAGCACTTATGTTCGCCTTTATGCTTACGCTCGCTGCCTGCGGCACCGCCGTGGTGACGCCGGCAGAAGAGGAAGCGGAGATGATGGCAAAGCCCACCATCGTCTTTTCCGACCTTAGCTGGGATAGCGCCCAGATCCAGAACGCGGTAGCACGCTATATCATCGAGAACGGCTATGGCTATGAGACCGATGCGGTCTTTGGCGATACCGTTCCCATGCTGGTGGCGCTCCGTGCCGGTGACGTGAACGTCACCATGGAAATTTGGCTGCCAAACCAGGAAGAGCCCTTCCTACTGGCTTTGGAGGAAGGCTCAGTTGAAGTTGTGGGCAAGAGCCTGGAGGACAACTGGCAGTCCGCGTTCATCATTCCGCAGTATGTTGCGGATGAGAATCCCAACTTGCGCAAAGTGGAAGACCTCGCGGACCATATGGAAATCTTCGTGACGCCGGACTCGAACGGCAAAGCACGCTTGCTTTCGTGCATTCCCGGTTGGGCGTGCGAGCAAGTGAATGCCAATCAGGTCGTGGCCTATGGCTTGAGCGACGCGGTTGAACTGGTCAATCCTGGCTCGGATGCCGCTCTGCAGAGCGAGATTCGCGCGGCTTTCCTAAAGAAAGAGCCGGTGCTGTTCTACTACTGGGGCCCGACGACGTTCTCCTTTGAAATGGAGACCGAACTCGGCGGCTATTATGTTCTCGAAGAGCCGACCTATAACGAAGAGTGCTGGGCCGACGGTAATGCTTGCGCATACCCCGTGGCTGAGGTTGTGATTGCCGTCAACACGGATCTCAAAGAATCCGCTCCGGACGTGATCGAACTTCTCGGCAAGTGGGACTGGAACTTTGGCAACCAGCGTCAAGCCGAGACGTACTTCTCGGAGACTGGCGCCGACTACGCTGAAGTCGCCGTGTGGTGGTTGCAGAACAATGACTCTTGGCGCGAGTGGGTAACCGCCGACGCCGCTGAGAAGGTCGCTGCTGCCCTGGCAGCGGAGTAATAGCGTAAGAAGGCAGAAGCGTTTTCCGCAGGGAGAGATGATTTTCTTCTGGGCGGAAGCTAGCATTCGGCTCTAGCCGCAATGCGAGAGGGGCGCACAATCGTGCGCCCCTCTTAGATTCTGTATTCAGTTTGATCGCTGCGGCACCGATTGCGGCTGGTTGGATACCTCGTTTACAGTGGCGCCTCATTCTTGGCGCACCCATCGCTTACCAGCGGCGTATCGGCTTCTCGCTATCGAGCAAGTGCTGGAGCAGCATTTCCTTATGCTGGCGCACGAGGTCTTGCGATCCTGGATCGCGGGCGAGATTGTGTAACTCCAGAGGGTCATTCTCCATGTCGTAAAGCTCTTGCCCGTCCTCGGTGTTCCAGAAGGCGTACTTGTAGCGGTTCGTGGTGATGGACTTGCCGCGCACGACCTGGTTGTTGTCCTCATACTCGCAGAGCGCGAAGCCCGGCGCGTCTTCAGCGCCTTCCACCACGGACTTGAGGCTGGTGGCCTGCATCTCTCGCGGGATATCCACGCCGGCATAGTCGAGGATGGTCGGCGCGACCTGAAACGTGCCGATCACGCCATCCACGTTGGGCACGCGGGGCAAGTCCGCCGGCGGCACGACGATAAACGGCACGCGCGCGGAGCCTTCCCAGAATGTGCCTTTGCCGCCCCGAGACCAATCGCCCATGTGGTCCCCGTGGTCGCTGGTGAAGATGATGAGGGTGTTGTCGGCCTTGCCGCACTCTTCAAGCGTCTGAAACAGGCGTTCCATCATGTCGTCAATGTACGTGCAAAGCCCCCAGTAGAAGGCCGTCACGCGCCGGATCAGGCTGTCATCCGGCTCTTTGGCAAAGCGGCCGCCCCCGTTCTGCAGATGCTTGGGCTTGTCGCTATCATCCGCCAGGTACGTAGGTGAGACGTCCACGAAATCGGATGGGTACATGCTGTCATACGGTCGCGGCGGATCGAACGGGCCGTGCGGGCCGCAAATGCCGCACCAGGCGAAGAAGGGTTGATCGTGGTCGCGGGAGACAAACTCGCGGGTGTTCTCGGTGATCCATGTGTCGATATACTCTTCCAGCGGCAGGACATTGGTGATGGCGGTCATGTACTTGCGGTATACGGGTTCGCGGCGTTGCTCATAGATGAGTTCATAGCCGCCCGGATGCACGGAGTCGAGCCACCGCGCGTATACGGGGCCCAAAGGTCCGGGACCCAGCGGCGAGCCATACGACTGTGTCCAACGCGATCCCTTGCCGCCGGTAAGTTGCGTTTCGTTATAGCCTTTCGGCGGCATCATGTGTATCTTGCCAAAGGCGGCAGTAACGTACCCGGCGTCCTGCAGCTCCTCCATGAAGGTGCGTTCCCACGGCGGCAGGCCGGGCGTGCTGTCGACGGCCGCCTCCATGTAGGAAACTCCGTGCTGGCGGGTGTACCGCCCGGTCTGCAAGCAGGCGCGGGCCGGAATACACACGGGGTTCTGGTTGTACGCTTTGGCAAAGAGCGTTCCCTTTGCTGCCAGGGCATCCAGGGTCGGCGTCTTGACCTTCTGGTTGCCGTAACAGCCGAGCGTATCCCACCGTTGCTCGTCAGTCGTGATCAGGATGATGTTTGGGCGATCCATGCGTTCCTGCTCCCTGCTTCTCTCACTCGTAGTTGCGAAATCAAAATCTCAATGCGACCAAATCGGCGCTCAAAGGACTGCGTCTACACAAGAGAACACCTGTCCGCACATTGTAGCATTGCGGCTACGCAGAGAAAGCGCGAAATGTGCGGTCGGTCTCTACAGAAACGCCGTCTCGCCTATAGGCCCACTGCGTCAGCAAGCTGTTTGGTGTAGCGCAGGTCCTGGCTCACTTGAGCGAGCAGTTCTGTTTGGTTCATGTCTTCAAAGCTGTTCGCGCCCCGATACTCGGCCTGAAACGAAGCGTAGCCGGTGTAGCCGATGTGCTTCAAGTACCGGAAGGCTTCAGCGAAGGGGATGAAGCCTTGGTCGAACGGCACAACCTTCGTACTCCAGGACGCCGCACCCGTTTCCGGGTCTACTGCGCGAAACTGAGCCACATTCTCCAAAGCCAGCATGTCAATGCGGTCTGCGAGCAGGTCCAGTCCGTGAATCCAGCCGCCAAAGCTTCCTTCGACTCCCATGTGCCCGAGATCGGGATAGTAGCAGATGGCGGCGGGGTCGAAATCCTCCAGCAGCAGCGAGACCACGTGAGTGGTGGCCGAAAGCGTGGGCCCATAGTGCGCGTGAATGCCGGCCTGTACGCCATACTGCCGGCAGAGCCCCTCGATGCCGCGCAACTGCTCCCGGACCTCAGCGATCTGACGGCCCATTTCGCCAAAACCGGCGTAGCGATGATAGCCCAGCTTGAACTGGTTGATGCCGAGGTCGGCAGCCGCGGCAATAATGTCTTCCGCATAGGGCGACTGGGCGCTGTCGATCGCCGTAGTTAGCCAGCCAAGCTCTAATCCCCGCTCGCGGACGGCCTGCGCCGCCTTGGGCAGGTCGGTCTTGACCTGTTCCGGCAAGACGTGGCCGGGTGAGCGCACCGTGAGGTCAATGCCGTCCATGCCAAGCTCGGCCACAGTGTCGGCAAGCTCAGGGTAGGAGAGGTTTTCCAGGGGCTTTGAGAGCATTAGGTATTTCATGGATGGTTCCTCAGCAGGCGCGTCTATTCGTAAGCGGACTCACAAGGACTGTGGTCAGCATGTATGCCAGTCTAACGAACGGCACACGCGTCGTCATCCCGGCGCATGCCGGAAACCGGCTACGCAACAGCCAATCATGAGCCATCAAGAGCGGGGGACAAGCCCCCGGCGGTACCAAAGCGGTCTGTGTGCACTGCTGGGTGGCGAGGGTGCGTCCAACCAGTCATTCCGCGCAAGCCGGAAACCGGCTACGCAACAGCCAATTATGAGCCGTGAAGAGCGGGGGACAAGCCCCCGCGCTACAAGGAGAGGGAGCATCTCGATCCGTCATTCCCGCGAAAGCGGGAATCCATCTACATTGCACCGCAGGGACCCAATTTCGATGTGGGGAAAGGTGCCCTGTGTATCTGTCTTGCGACCTGACTTCGATCATGGGCAGGGCGAAGTGCCGGCAGTGCTGTCGCCAATCAGCATTTCATAGTGCAGTCATTCTAGATTTCTCGCTGCGCTCGAAATGACAGAAGGGCGCTCGAAATGACAAAGGAGCGCCTGCACAATGACAAAGGAGCGCCTGCACAATGGCAGAAGGGCACCTGCACATCGACGGTAGAACGCCTGCACAATGACAAAGGAGCGCCTGCACAGTGACAAGAGGACGCCTGCACAATGGCAGAAGAGCACCTACTCAATGACAGTAGAGCGCCGGCAATCTTAAAGAATCGGAAGAGCACGTGCACTTCTTCAAGGCATTCGAGGATGCACTTTGGGCTGTGGAGAAGGCCACGAGGCGATGGAGCATCCTAACCGCCAGTCCGGTCACTGCCGCGTGCCCAACAGCCGCTGCATCGTGCCACCGAGAATCTGCTTCTTCTCGTCGTCGGTGATGGGCGCCAGCAGAATGCGACCGATCTGGTGGGTGGGGCACATCCACGGAAAGTCGTCGCCGTAGAGTATTTTGCCGGCGCCTACATGCGCTACCAATTGCGCGAATATCCCATACGGTGCAACGGAACCGGCAGTATCCAGGTAGACATTTGGCTCCTCAAGCGCAACATCATAGATTGGGTCAAATGCCGGGTGCTTACGCCCCGCACCGGCGTGGGCCACGATAAAGTGGGCGTTGGGATATGCCCGGGCGGTGCGCCGCAGCACGTCGGGTGAGTCTACGCCGTGGCTGATCAATGGCAGCCGATGCCTGTCCGCCAATTCAAAGGCGGGAACGTAGCCGGGTCCGGCAAAGGGATACTCATGCAGCCCGGTGTGGAACTTGATGCCGCGCGCCCCGGCGTCGATGCAGCGTTGCATTTCGTCGCGGACCTGGCCGGCGAGATTGGGGTCCGGCACGGCGTAGGCCAGTATACGGTCAGGGTGCTGTCGCGCCGCTGCCAGATTCTGGTCGTTGCCGGTGCGCATGTCTGCCGTAATCGCCAGGCTGGAAAAAACGCACGACTGGTCTATGCCCACGCGGTCCATCGTGCGCACCAGGGAATCGGCATCCGGATTGGGCTGGGCGAACCCATAGTACAAGCCGAGGTGGCTGTGGTTGTTTACGATGAACGTATCTGTAAGCGGTTCGCCGCGCAGGGCGGCCTCCTGTATGCTCATTGCTGCGCTTTCCGCCGCTGAAGTTGCCTGTGCCATATCTTTACGTCCTTCTCGCTGTTGAATTGGGTAACCAATTGTATCGTGGTACAAATCCAGGGCCTCTTCTCAGCCGTGACTCGCGCCTCCGTTCGTCCCTGTATCAAGTCCGGGGCAGGCTCTGAGCCTGCCTATCCGAAGCTTGTCGAAGGGTTGAAGGATGTACAGAGGCCAAGCGCATGACGGTCAGACGACACAGTTATCGATCAAGCGCTGCAGGCTGCCGCCGGCAACGGCATCGCGTTCCTCAATTGAGAAGCTGGCGTAGGTGAGCCCGGTGATGGCCATGCCCGGGTCCCACACGGGAATGCCGGTGCCAAAGACGAGCCTGTCCGCACCCCAGCGATCTGCTATGAGGGCGATGGCATCGTGGCCCTGCATGTACGACGTCTCGATATACAGGTTGGCGTAGCGATCCATAAGCGTAAACAGTGTGCGAAAGTTCGACGGCGGCTCACGCAAGAGCACGAGCGGCAGCGTGGGATACGTGCGAACGGCCCATTCGATGAAAGCCCACGGACGCGGCTCACTCCAATGACGGATGTTAGAATCCAGGAACAGCGGTACCCTTCGTTCGGCCAAGGCTTCGAGCAGCGTGTCCACTTCAAATGGCTCCAGGGTAAGTCGATTTATGCCCGTGCAAAGTCGCGCTGCGCGCGCGCCGGATTCCAGCAATTGTGCAACTTGCTCGCGCTCCGGGGGCATCTCCCCGGCCACGGACGGCATGACGACCCAACACGGCACGAGCCGGTCCACCCCCTTGGTCTCTTCGATGACGAGCCGGTTGCCTGCGGCGGGATGCTGCCATTTGGCAAGGCCGTGGGTGACGAGCGCACGGCTGATGCTGTTCTCATCCATTACGGCCAGCAACCGAGGGACATCGTCCGGTGTTTCGTCGTGCCGAAGAAATACCGGCCCGAGAAACACGTTGGCGTCAAAGAGGTGCGGAATATCTCGCATGGGTGCCTCCATCCAACTGCTTTACTTATGTGCGTGGCGCATGTGTCTCCTGATTATACAAGAGAGCAGCCGGAGCATATGCTTTCTTGGGGCAAGGCAGGGTGTGAGTAGTGAGCACGCTGCGGGCCTTTCGACAGTCGCCGCGAATCGTGTGTATCCTGCACAATGAGAGTATTCCGAAATGACCGACCGAAGCGCACAAGTGAAGTGAGCATGACGATGAATGACCGCGAGGGATACTTCCAGGTGGGGACTGCGCGCATTCGCATAACGCCCGATGTAAGTATGCCGTACCTTGGCTACGACTGGGACCGGCACGACCCGTTTTTGGGCGTTCACGACGATCTGTGGGCGAAAGCACTCGTGATCGATGATGGCGAGCGGACGGTTGCGCTTATCGCTTGCGACATGATTGGATTCCCGCCAGCGGCGTTTGCCGCCAGGGTACGGGAGCAGGTGGCAACACATACGTCTATCCCAGGTGAGAATGTGATGCTCAGCGCCAGCCATACCCACAGCAGCCATGCATCCATTGATCTTTCCACCCTTGATTTGAGTTGGCCGTGGGTGCAGAAGCTTGGACATGATCTGGCGGGGGCAGCGATCGCCGCGTGGCAGCAGCGCCAACCGGCGTCCATTAAGGTACATTCCGGTGAGATATACGGGGTATCAGAAAACCGCCGCGTGGTACGGAGCGACGGCAAAGTGTATCGCAATTGGGACCAAACCGCGCCCGGCGAGTTGGTGCGCCGCGGCCCGATTGACCCGGAGGTGGGCGTGTTGCTCGCCCAGCGCCCCGACGGATCGCCGCTAGCTGTGTTGTGCAACTTCACGGCACACCCCATCTGTGCTATGAGCCAGCCGCTCGTTTCGGCGGACTATCCCGGCTTTGCCATGGCCGCGGTAGAGGCGGCCCTGGGGCCAAGTGTCACCGCGCTGTTCACGCAGGGTGCGTGCGGCGACGTCAATCCGCCGGTGGTGCGGCGCAACGTCCGCGACGCGCGTGAGATGGGGCTGCAACTTGCCGGCGAGGTGCTGCGCGTGGCGGCTTCATTGTTGCCGGAGGAAGTTCCACCCGTTGAACGTGGTGTTCAGATTACTTCAAAGTACGTGCATTGGTCCTACCGCACCGACTTGCCCACGAACAGCGAGGCTGAACGCGCATACGCCGCCGCAAGCGAACAGGTGGAGCGCCTTCAGCGCAGCGGCGCGACGGCTGCCGAAGTACGCGCTGAGGCAAACAAGCACCGCCTTGCGCGGGAGAAGTACATGCTCACTCGCAACGATGCGCGCCAAGAAGTGGGCGAGATTCAAGTAATGACGATTGGGGACTGCGCGTGGGTGGGCGTGCCGGGCGAGTTGTTCTGCCAGATTGGACTAGACATAAAAGAACAGTCGCCCTTTGGCCGCACATTCGTGGTGGGATACGCCAACTGCTACCAGGGCTATTTCCCCACACCGATCGCCTATGAGGAGGGCGGCTATGAGGTGAACATGGGCCGCTGGAGCCGCTTTACCGCTGCCGCAGGCGGGAGTGTGCAAGAAACTGCTTTGGAACTCTTGCATAGCCTTCACTGATTGCGTTTCTCGCATCAAAGACACTCGTTGGAGTTTTGTGTGCTTTGGCTGTGGCGTACCGTGTAGAACCAAGCGGTTCTTGCCACGAAATAGGGCCGCAACTCGCCCGTCAATTCCGCGAAAACTCGTCAATGCGTGGGGGCGCAGGACTAATTCTCTCCAGGCGACGCGCATCCTGTGCGGAGCAGGGAAGTCCTCGCGCTACGTTCTCTTTCCAGTAAACAGAGCGGGGGACAAGCCCCCGCGCTACACAGAGTGGGACCGCAACTTGTCCGTCAATCCCGCGAAAGCTTGTCCCCGCGTGGGGCGCAGGATCAGTTTTCTCCAGGCGACGTGCATCCTGTGCGGAGCAGGGAAGTCCTCGCGCTACATTCCATTACCAGTAAACAGAGCGGGGGACAAGCCCCCGCGCTACTTCAATGCGACTGCATTTGGGACAGGCCCCGCGCCACAAAGTGGGGAACACATAACTTCGTCATACCTATAAGTGTTGAGTAATTCGTTGACAGAATTCTCTCCCAAATTGGCAGTGTTGACAGATCATGTCATTCCGAGCG